>JBFXGQ010000351.1:0-5391 GCA_050177915.1 Pseudodonghicola sp.
CCGACTGGTGGCAGGTGGTCGAGCTTTCGCAGGTGTGATCGTCGCCCATCAGCACCAGCACGCCGCCATGTTTCGACGTCCCGGCCAGGTTGGCATGACGGAAGACGTCGCCGGTCCGGTCGACCCCCGGCCCCTTGCCGTACCACATGCCGAACACGCCGTCATAGCGGCCCTCGCCACGCATTTCGGCCTGCTGCGCGCCCCAGAGCGCGGTGGCCGCCATATCCTCGTTCAGCGCCGGCTCATAGACCACCCGCGCCGCGTCGAGCTGTTTCTTCGCGCGCGGAAACTGGCTGTCCAGCGCGCCCAGCGGCGAGCCGCGATAGCCGCTGACATAGCCGGCGGTGTTCAGCCCGGCCTTGCTGTCCAGATGGTGCTGGGTCAGGCACAGGCGGATCAGCGCCTGCGTCCCGGTGATATAGATCTGTTTCTTGGTCAGGTCGTATTTGTCATTCAGATCGACCGGCATCAGGCTCATGTTGGTGTCCCTTCTCTACCCGCGCAACCGGCGGCACGGCGTGTCGGAGTGTTGAACGCACGCCCGGCCGCCGCCGGGCGGCACGGTGCAGCGCGCCGTCGTCGCAAGGATCGGCGGACGGGACGCTCAGGGCGACCGGGACCGCGATCTCCACGCCCCGGCCCCGGACGTCCTAACCGCCCCCGGGCCCGGGCCCCTCCAGTCCTCCACGAGGAGCTCCCTTGCTGTCGACTTAATATCATACAATATTGCATGAACTTTGTTCGCCAATCCCGTTTCTCCGCCGATCGAACCGGGCAATATGCTGGACAGTCGGCAGCGACGGGCGATATCAACGCCCAAAGCCTCGGCGGAACGCCGGTTGGGACCCCACAGTCTGATGACAACGCAGCAGAAAACCGATGCCCGCCCCCGCAAGCCACGGCAGGGCAAGCAGGTCTACGACCGCATCCGCGAGATGGCGATTTCCTATGAGTTCCTCCCCGACGAGAGCATCAACGAGGCCAAACTGGCCCAGACGCTGGGCGTCAGCCGGTCCCCGGTGCGCGATGCTCTGAATCGTCTGGTGACCGAGGGGCTGATCACCTTCCGGCCGAATTACGGGTTCTTCGCCCGCTCGCTGACCGATACCGAGCTGTTCGATCTCGCCGAGGCGCGCCTGTGCCTCGAGCTCGAGGCGCTGGGTCTGGCCTTCGACCGCGGCACCCGCGAGGAGGCGCAGGAACTGCTGGCCTTCTGGCAGGAGATCGACGCCGGTCTCGACCGGACCGCCCCTCGGGAAGCCGCCTATGCGGACGAGGAATTCCACATGCGCATCTTCCGCATGGCCCGGAACGCGGTGCTGCTGTCGATGATCCAGTCCATCAACGCCCGCATCCGCTTCATCCGCGAGATCGAAATCGAGACCCCGGTGCGCGCCGGCGCCGATTTCACCGAACATTTCAACATCGCCGGCGCCCTGATCGCCGGCGACCGCGACGCCGGCATCGCGGCGATGCGGCGCCATCTGACCTTCACCCGGGACAACGCCAGCGCGGTGCTGCGCGAAGGTATCGTCCGGGTCTATCAGACGCGCCGCTGACCCGGACACCGCCCCGGCTCATCCCCGCCCCGCATCGCCACGGCGGGCGACAATCACCCGCGATAGGCGTTCTTCACCAGCTCGCCGCCCCTGGCGATCAGGCTCATGTGGCGGCCCTGCCCCATCAGCAGGGTGATATCCTCCAGCGGATTGCCCTCGACCACCACGAAATCGGCATGCGCGCCCGGCGCGATGGTGCCGATCTCGCCCTGCCGGCGCAGCACCTTCGCCGCGTCCAGCGTGGCCGAGCGGATGACATCGGCGACGGGAATATGGCGCGCCCGCAGTTCGAATTCGCCCGACTGTTCCGCCTGCATCCCGCCCAGCAGATCCGAGCCGTATCCCATCACCACCCCGGCGGCATGCAGCTTGACAAGCCGCTCCAGCCCGGCGTTGCGCACCCCCTCGATCTTGGCCATCGACTCCGGCGGCAGGCCGAACGCCGCCCCGTCGCGGGTCAGACAGTCGTAGGTGATATTGGTCGGCACCACGACCTGCCCCTCGCGCGCCATCCGCGCGATGGTGTCGTCGCTGGCCAGATTGCCATGTTCGATACATTCGATGCCGCAATCCAGCGCCCGGACAATCGCCGCATCGTCGTAAAGATGCGCCGCCACATAGGTGCCGAAGCCCTTGGCGACCTCGACCGCCGCCGTCAGCTCGGCCACCGAAAACACCAGATAGCCGACCGGATCCGAGGGCGACGACACGCCGCCGTCGGCCATGACCTTGAGGAACTCGGCGCCGCCCTTGATTTCCTCGCGCGCCGCGCGCTGCACCTCCGGCACGCCGTCGCAGACCCGGCCCAGCGCCCCCAGCCGGTCGCCGTAATAGCTGACGTCGCGATTGTGATAGGCACCGCGATAATCGGTATGCCCGCCGCTCTGCGACAGCGCCTTGCCGCAGATCACCAGCCGCGGCGCCGCGATCAGGCCGCGCTCGGCCGCTTGCTTCAGCCCGATATCCGCCCCGCCCAGATCGCGCACGGTGGTAAAGCCGCGCATCAGCAAATCCCGCATCAGACGCGCCGATTCCAGCGCGACGAGGGAATTCGGCAGTTCCGCATTCGCCCCCAGATTGGCGCGCGCGGCGACCACATGCACATGGCAGTCGATCAGCCCGGGCAGGATCACCCGCCCCTTGAGGTCGAGCACATCGGCCGCCGCGAAGCGAAGATCGCTGCCGACCTCGACGAAGCGGCCGGTCTCGATGGCGATATCCACCGGGTCGGTCGGCCGGTCCCGGGCGCCGTCGACGATGCGGGCGTCGCGGATCAACAGCGGTCTGGTCTCCGATCGGGGCGTCATCACAGGGTCCTCGCGTTGGAATCGGGGGCAGGCACGGCAACAGGAATTGCAGCCGGTCCGCCGCGGCGCCAAAATTGCACTAATTGTTGCAGTGATTGCAAAGCCTCGCCGGAAATGCAACAACATTTGCGAACCCAGACCTGTCAGCGCCGGAAGGGATCTCATGCAGGATGTGCCGATGTCGGGCCTCGAGGACTGGCTGCGATGGACCGCCGACCGCAACGACCTGAGCGCCGCGGCCCATCGCACCGTTCAGGCGATGATCGAGGACCCCGAGGCCGCCGCCTTCGCCTCCGCGCGCGAGCTTGCCGGCAAGGCCGGGGTCAATGTCGCCACGGTGACCCGCGCGGCCCAGGCCCTCGGGTTCCAGGGCTGGCCGCAACTGCAGCTGGAAATCCGCTCGCGCTATCTCAAGGGCCTGTCGGCCAGCGACGTCGCCCGGGTGCACCGTCGGGACCAGATCGCCGTCGCGCCCTCCGAGCTGTCGATCGGCCGCAGCCTGGAAAACATACGCGCGGTCCAGCGCGTCCTCGATCGCAAGCTGCTGCACCGCATCGCCGGCGATATCGCCCGGGCGCGCCAGACCGTCATCGTCGCGCCCGGCAGCTTCGGCGGGATCGGGCTGCCGCTGGCGCATAACATCCGCCTCGCCGGCTATCCGGTGCAGCTGCTCTCCGACGACGCCGCGCTCGCCGGCGCGCTGCCGTCGCTGTCATCCGGCGACGTGCTCTTCGCCATCAGCTTCTGGCGGCTCTACCGCACCACGGTCGAGGCCGCCACCGCCGCGCGCCGGCAGGGCTGCTGCGTCATCGCCCTGTCGGATTCGGTCAACAACGCGCTGACCCGGCAGGCAACCCACAAGGTCGTCGTCCCGTCGCAAAGCGCGTCGCACTTCCCCTCCCTGGTCGCCGGCCAGGCGGCGGCCGAGGCGATCCTGGCCGATCTGGCGACGATCGACCCCGACCGCAGCCGCACCGCCCTGGCCCGGGCCGAGGCCGCCTGGGACACGCTGGACGTCCTGCACCCGAATGCGCCCTGATCGCCGCCCCGCCCCGGCTTTCATCTTGGCACAAATACCTCGGGGGTGAGCGGCCCCGGGCCGCGAGGGGGCGGCGCCCCCTCTCCCGGGTTCAGAACTCGACCCCCGGCTGGGCCTTGATGCCGGCGCGGAACGGGTGTTTCACCATCGTCATCTCGGTGACCAGATCGGCGATCTCGATCAGCTCCGCCCGGGCGTTGCGGCCGGTCAGCACCACATGGGTCATCGGCGGCTTCTCCGCCTGCAGGAAGGCCACCACCTCCGCCACGTCGAGATACTCGTAGCGCAGCGCGATATTGATCTCATCGAGCAGCACCATGCGGATCTCGGGGGCGCGGATCAGCGCCTTGGCCCTGTCCCAGCCGCGGCGCGCGGCGGCGATGTCGCGGGCGCGGTCCTGGGTTTCCCAGGTGAAGCCCTCGCCCATGGCGTGGAACTGGCAAAGCTCGGGGAAATGCGTCTCGATCAGGGTCCGCTCGCCGGTCTGCCAGGCGCCCTTGATGAACTGCACCACGGCGCAGGGCATCTGATGGGCGATGCAGCGCAGAATCATCCCGAACCCGGCCGAGGACTTGCCCTTGCCCGGTCCGGTGTGGACGATGATCAGCCCCTTCTCGCCCTCCTTGCCGGCCATCATCCGGTCACGGGCGGCCTTTTTCTTGGCCATTTTCGCGGCGTGGCGCGCGTCGTCGCTGAGCGGGGCATCGGTCATGCTGGGATCCTTCGCTTGACAAGGGGGGGACCATTGCCTCAGGTGAGGCCGCTGGTTCCTGTCTATGACAGGCGAAGAGGGAATGCGATACGTCCGACGCCCGCAAGGGTCCGGACCGAAGCGCAGCCGCCCCCGCGACCGTGACCGGAGAGGTCGCCCGACCACTGGCCGAAGGGCTGGGAAGGTGGGCAGACCGCCGGAGATGCAGCCCACGCTGCGCTCCGACATCCGCAAGCCGGGAGACCTGCCAGCATGTGTTGACGCATCGGGCGAACGGGGTGTTTCGCGACCGGCTTTGGGCTGTCCCAATGGCGGGCGCCCTGCTGGCCCATCCCCTTTTGCCGATTTTTATCGAGAGGGGACCATGACCGGGGTCACGATCACCATCTGCACCACCTGCCGCCGGGGCCAGCCCGACGATCCCGACGCCCCGCGCCCGGGCGCCCGCATGCTGACGGCGCTGGCCGCCGCCGATCTGCCCGCCGGCGTGCACCTGCGGCCGGTGGAATGCCTGTCGGCCTGCTCGCGCGGCTGCACGCTGGCGCTCAGCGGCGGGCCGGACCGCTGGACCTATATCTACGGCGACCTCGATCCCGAGGCGCATGTCGCCGAGATCGCCCGGGGCATCGCCGCCTATGCCGGCACCGCCGACGGGCTGGTGCCCTGGCGCGACCGCCCGGTGATCTTCCGCAAACAATCCCTCGCCCGCCTTCCGCCGCAGGAGTAGCCCCTTGTCCGACCTCACCAAAACCCCCGTCACCGTCATCACCGGCT
>JBFXGQ010000352.1:0-5378 GCA_050177915.1 Pseudodonghicola sp.
CGCCAGCGGATCGTCCGAGGCCAGCGTCACCGTGCCCCGGCTGTAGGGCCTGAGCGCGCAGACATGACAGCTGAAGCCATGGCCGTAATGCAGCTTGCGGGCGTGATCCTCGACGATGGAGATCACGAAATGCAGCTGGATGTCGGGGCGGTCGAGGCTGGCGTCGGTCTTCAGGAACGCCGCCCCCTCGGCGAAGGGGGTGGCGATCATGCCGTGGCCGTCGCGGCGCCAGCGCAGGATATGCCGGATCAGGTTGACCGTCGCCGCCGGACCGATGCCGAAGGTATCGGTGTCGCGGCTCTTGCAGGCGAGGATGAAATCCAGATGGTCCTGCAGGTTCTGCCCCACCCCGGGCAGCGCGTGCACCATCCCGATGCCATGGGCGCGGATGTCCTCCTCGCGCCCGATGCCGGAAAGCTGCAGCAGCTGCGGCGAATTGAACGCCCCGCCGCAGAGCAGCACCTCGCGCCGGGCCTTGACCCGCAGCTCGCGCCGCCCCTGGCGATAGGCGACGCCGGTGGCGCGCTTGCCGTCGCACAGGATCCGCGTCGCATGGGCGCGGGTGATCACCGTCAGATTGGGCCGGCCCATCACCGGATGCAGATAGGCGGCGGCGGCCGAACAGCGCGCGCCGTTGCGGGCGGGATCGTGGAATTGGGTGACCTGATAGAGACCGACGCCCTCATTGTCGCCGGTGTTGAAATCCGCCCGTTCCCGGTGCTGCAGCTGCGTCGCCGCCGCGACAAAGGCGCGGCTGATCGGGCGCGGATCCTGCTGGTCCGAGACCTGCAGCGGCCCGGCATCGCCATGGAAGTCGTCGCCGCCGCGCTGGTTGCTCTCGGCCCGGCGGAAATAGGGCAGCACCTCGTCCCAGGACCAGCCGTCGCAGCCCAGCTCGGCCCAACCGTCGTAATCGGACCGGTGGCCGCGGACATAGAGCATGGCGTTGATCGCGCTGGAGCCGCCCAGCGCCTTGCCGCGCGGCTGATAGCCCCGGCGCCCGTCCAGCCCCGCCTGCGGTACGGTCCGATAAGCCCAGTTGCTGATATGCCCGTAACCCGGCAGCATCGCCACCACCCCGGCCGGCGCCCGGATCAGGATGTGCCGCCCCGTGCCGCCCGCCTCCAGCAGGCAGACCCTGGTGGCGGGATCCTCGCTCAGCCGCGCGGCCAGTACCGAGCCGGCCGAGCCGCCACCGACGATCACGTAATCGTAGTCCATCGCGCCCTCCCCTGCGCTTTTGTCTCAGCAAGGAAGACTGCGCCGCGTCTGTCCAGCGAAACTTGACGTCAACCGTCGGCGCGGCCGCGCCCGCGGGCGCCTCCGGCGGGAGTATTTGGGCGAAGAGAAGAAGGGGAACAGGGGCCCGAGGCAGCGCCCCTGCTTTCATCTTGGCAAAAATACCTCCGCCGGAGGCTCCCTCAGCCGGACGCGCGCGCGGCCGCCGATGCGGGCTCAGGCTTTTCCGGCTCAGGGCTTGACAATGCGGTTGGCCAGCACGCCGATCTTCTCGATCTCCAGCTCGAAGCGGTCGCCCGGCGCCAGCCGCCTGCCGATTTCCAGCCCGCATCCGGTGCCGACGGTGCCCGAGCCGATCACCTCGCCGGGGTAGAGGGTTTCCGAGGCGGAGATATGTTGCAGGATGCGGCCGAAGTCATGCTGCATCTGGCGGCTGTTGCCACCGCCCCAGCGTTCGCCGTTGACCCGCGCCTCCATCTCCAGCGCCACCGGATGCGCCACCTCGTCGGCGGTCAGGATATAGGGGCCCAGAATATTGCCGGTGTCGAAATCCTTGCCCTTGGCGGGGCCGAGCTGCCCCGGCATCTCGCGCATCTGCGCGTCGCGGGCGGAGACGTCGTTCAGGATGGTATAGCCGAAGATATAGTCTGCCGCCTCCTCCGCCCGGATGTCCTTGCCCTTCTTGCCCAGGACGATGGCCATCTCCAGCTCGATATCCAGATGCTCGGCATAGCCGGGCCAGATCACGTCCTGGCCGTGGCCGATGAAGGACAGCCGGTTGCCCTTGTAGTAGATCGGCTGCTCGTACCACACCGGCGGCAGCTGCGGTTCGGCCTGACCGAAGGCGCGCAGGCAGTTGAACAGATGCTCCTCGAACACCAGACAGTCGCGGTATTGCACCGGCATCAGCGGCGGGCGAAAGCTGACCTCCTCAGGCAGCAGAATGGCCCTGTCGTCGACGGTTTCGATCAGCGCGCGGGCCAGCACCAGCGCCTCCTCCCCGCCGTAGATCAGCGCCATCATGTCGACGAAATGCGCCGCATCCTCGCCCGCCAGTTCCGCGGCCAGATGCAGGTCCACCAGCCGGTCGTCGGGCAGCGCCGCCACCACGCGCTCGCGGGTCTCGAAGCTTACGGTTGCCAGTCTCATCGCCTTACTCCTCGAAAATCGCCACGGCGCGGGTGAAGCCGGCGCTGGCGCCCTTGATCTTGTAGGGGAAGCAGGAAATCTCGAACCCGTCGCCGGGGAGCTGGTCGAGATTGGTCAGCTTCTCCATATGGCAATAGCCGATGTCCATGCTGGCGCGGTGGCCTTCCCAAATGATTGAGGGATCGTGGCTCTTGGCATAGACCTGCGCGGTATGGGCGAAGGGGGCGTCCCAGGACCAGGCGTCGGTGCCGGTCACCCGCACGCCGCGTTCCAGCAGATAGAGCGTGCCGGCCCGGCCGATGCCGCAACCCTTCATCAGGTAGTCGGGCTGGCCGTAGCGGTCGCCGGCCGCGGTATTGACCACCACGATGTCCAAGGGGCGCAGCTCGTGGCCGATCCGCTTCAGCTCCGCCTCGATATCGCCCGGGGTGGCGACATAGCCATCCTCGAAATGGCGGAAGTCCAGCTTGACGCCGGGGTTGAAGCACCAGTCCAGCGGCACCTCGTCGATGGTGATCGCCCGCTCGCCGTTGCTCATGGTCGAATGGTGGTGATAGGGCGCGTCCAGATGGGTGCCGTTATGGGTGGCGATGCTCAGCCGCTCCACCGCCCAGCCCTCGCCGCCCGGCAGGTCCTCCTTTTTCAGCCCCGGAAAGAAGGCCATCACCTGTTCGGCGGTCTGGTCGTGGGTCAGATATTCGATCTGCGGCAGCATGATCGGCGGGTCGGAGACGATCCCCATCTCCAGCGGGACGGAGAGATCGACGTAACGGCGTGCCATGGGCGGCCTCCTTCATAAGTTAGAGTAGTGCGGTTGCGAGCGAGGGAAAGACCATCACCAGCGCCAGGAGCCCCAGCATCATCAGCGCGAAGGGGGCGGCGCCGCGAAAGATCTCTCCCAGCGGGATGTCGGGATCGTCGAGCGCGGATTTGATCACGAAGACCGAAATGCCGAAGGGCGGCGTCAGCAGGCCGATCTCGACCGCGATGATGGTGACGATGCCGAACCAGATCAGGTCCACCTGCATGCCGGCCAGCACCGGCAGCATCAGCGGCACCAGGATCAGCATGATCGAGGAGCTGTCGAGAATGGTGCCCATCACGATCACCAGCCCGACATAGGCCAGCATCACCCCCCAGAAGCCGATCTCGGCCTGGGCGACGAAGGCGCCGAAGCCCATCGGCACGCCGGAGAGCGCCAGCATCCGCGAATACATCTGCGCCGCGATGATCAGGAAGCTGATCGCCGCGGTCACCAGCCCGGTGTCGGTCAGCACCTGCCAGAAGTCGGCCCAGCCGAGGCTGCGGCGCGCCAGGCCGATGACGATGGCGCCGAGGCAGCCCACCGCGCCGGCCTCGATCGGCGTGAAGAGCCCGCCGTAGATGCCGCCCAGCACCAGCCCGATCAGCGCGGCGATGGGCCCGCCCTTGGCCGCCAGCTCGCGCCGGCTCAGCCCAGGGCGGGCCTGATCGTGCGCCGCGCCCAGCGCCTGCGGCCGCAGCCGCGCGGTGATCCAGATGCCGCCGCCGAACAGCAGCGCCAACAGCAGCCCCGGGATCACCCCGGCGATGAAGAGATCGCCCACCGACTGCTCAGTCAGCAGCCCGTAGAGGATCAGCAGCAGGCTGGGCGGGATCAGCATCCCCAGCACCGAGGAGCCGGCGACGACGCCGACCGAGAAGCGCGGCGAATAGCCGTGGCGGATCATCTCGGGCACCGCGATGCGGGTGAAGACCGCGGCCGAGGCGATGGAGATGCCGGTGATCGCGGCGAAGATCGCATTGGCGCCCACGGTGCCGATGCCCAGCCCGCCGCTCAGCCGGCGGAACAGGTGGTTGGCGACGTCGAAGGCGTCCCGCCCCAGCCCGGTGACCGAGACCAGATAGCCCATCAGCACGAAGAGCGGCACGACGCCGAAGAAATAGCTGGAGATCGTCTCGGCCGCCGCCAGCGCCAAGAGCTTGCCGGCCAGCAGCGGCGAGCCCTTGATCATCCAGACCCCCAGGTAGGAGGACAGCATCAACGCGAAGGGCACCCAGAAGCCCAGATAGACCATCGCCACCATGGCGCCGAAGGAGGCAAGCCCGATCTCGAACGGCGTCATCGACGCCCCTCCCCCGCCGCGAGCCGCAGCAGCGTCTCGCAGGCCGACAGCAGCAGCTGCACCAGAAGGGCGGCGCAGCCCACCAGCAGGATCAGCTTCACCGGCCAGATCGGCGCGGTGAAACTGCCCACGGTGCCCTCGTAGGTGCCGCGCGTCCAGGCTTTCTCGAACAGCGGCAGCGAGGCCGCGAACAGCACCCAGACCAAAGCGGCAGCTGCCAGGGCGAAGACCAGCTCAAGCCCCAGCCGCAGCCGCGGCGCGCAGCGGCCCAGCGCATTGAGCAGCGCCTCGGCCCGCGTCAGCCGGCCCTTGCGGAAGGTCTGGGCGATCTGCAGGAAGACGATGGCGACGATCGACATCGACACCATCTCGGGCACGCCGGCGATCGGCGCGGCAAAGGCGCCGCGGCCGATCACATCGGCATTGACCAGCAGCATCAGCAGCAGGATCAGCACGGTACCGGCGACATTGAGCCCGCCGGTGACCAGATCGACCGCGCGGCGCAGGGCGCGGAACCAGCCGGGCAACCGGTCGGGCGGGCCGAAGGTGTCAGCCATGGCCACCTCCCCACCCGGGGGTGGCCGAAATCTTGCGAAGATTTCGGCCCGTTTTCCGGCGCGGAAAACGGGACAGCCCCGAACCGAAGCGTCCCCCGAAATCCGCGCCGGATTTCGGGCCGTTTTCCGCGCCGGAAAACGGCGCGCTTGGGCAGATCCGAGCGGTCATTCCTGATCCCAGTTGCGCACCGGCGTGGCCCCGGCGGCGCGCATGGTGTCCATATAGGCCTTGAGCACGGCGGTGCCGGCCTTGCCCTCGACGTCCAGCCGCTCGGCCCAGAGCTTGGCGACATTGTCCATCCCGTCCGCCCATTGCTTGCGGAAGCTC
>JBFXGQ010000353.1:0-5353 GCA_050177915.1 Pseudodonghicola sp.
CGGCAGGAAGGCGGCCGGGTTGCGGATCGCCATGAACATCTCAAGATCGTCCTGCGCGAAGAGCTGGCGCAGCTTGACGACGCGGTCCGGCCCGTCGGGGTAGAGCATGCCGTCGCCCACCGCATAGCGCTGCGAGCCGAAGAAATGCTCGTTCGACAGGATCACGCGCTGGGCGATCTCCTCGTCGAGGATGGCGTCGATCAGCACGTCGCGGGCGCCCGGCGCCGGTGCCGCGGTTTCCAGCGCCTTGAAGGTGTCCTTGAGCAGCGGCCGGTATTTCCCGGGGCCGGGTACGGCAATGCCCTGCTCGGAAAAGCTTTCCTTGTTGCGCAGCAGACATTTCAGCAGCCGGTCGTCATCGGTGCAATGGGCGCCGGTATGAAAAATGATCTTCAGCCTGTCCGTCACCGTCCGAAACTCCACACAATGCCACCGACCGGGTTAGCGCCTTGCCCCGCCTGCGTCAAATCGCTTTGCCCCGGGGCGCTTGGGCTCCGGGGGCGCAGGCAGGCTATTGCGCCTGTTTCGCCGCCAGCCCCATGAGCGTCAGGCAGAGCGTCGTCGCCTGCGCCATATCCTGCACCGAGATCCATTCCAGCGGCCCGTGGATATTCTGCATGCCGGTGAAGAGGTTGGGGCAGGGCACCCCCATCTCGGTCAGGCGCGAGCCGTCGGTGCCGCCGCGGATCGGCACCGAGACCGGCTCGATCCCCATCTCGCGGCAGGCGTCGCGGGCCAGATCCACCGGCGTCATGTCCTCCTCCAGCCAGTAGCGCATGTTGCGGTACTGCGGGCGGATCTCGCAGCGGATGGTGGCGCGCGGCTCGGTCGTCTGCACGGCGTCGCAGACCTTGCGCAGCAGCGCGCCCTTCTCGGCCAGCCCCTCGCGTTCGAAATCGCGCAGGATCAGCTTGATCTTCATCTCCGAGGAGCCGCCGGTCATCTCGGTGGCGTGGATGAACCCCTCCAGCCCGTCGGTGACCTCGGGTGTCATGGTGGCCTGCGGCAGGGTCTGGATGATCTTCGAGGCGAGGTGGATGGCGTTGACCATCTTGCCCTTGGCAAAGCCCGGGTGGATCGACACGCCGGTGATCGTCACCTCGGCTGCATCGGCCGAGAAGGTCTCGTATTCGATCTCGCCGACCCGGCCGCCGTCGAAAGTATAGGCGAAATCGGCGCCCAGATCCTTGGGCAGCCGCGGATCGACGCCGCGGCCGATCTCCTCATCCGGGGTGAAGGCGATGCGGATCGGCCCGTGCTGAATCTGCGGGTTCTCCAGCAGGTGGCGCGCGGCGGTCATGATGATGGCAACGCCGGCCTTGTCGTCGGCGCCCAGCAGCGTGGTGCCCGAGGCGGTGATGATGTCGTGCCCCAGCTTCTCGGCCAGATAGGGGGTCGCGGCGGGCGACAGCACCAGGGCTGCGTCGTCGGGAAAGCTGATGTCGCCGCCGTTATAGCCCTTGATCACCCGCGGCTTGACGCCGGTGGCGTTGAACTGCGGCGCGGTGTCGACATGGGCCAGCAGCCCGACGGTGGGACCGGGCGCGGTGCCGGGGATCGTCGCCAGCACGGTGCCGTAGTCGGTGAGCCGGACATCCTGCGCGCCGATCTCCGCCAGCTCCTGCTCCAGCAGGCGCAGAATGTCGAACTGGATCGCGGTGCTGGGGGCTGTGCCGGATTCCTCGTCGCTCTGGCTGTCGATCGCGGCGTATCGGACAAGACGCGCTTCGAGCTCCTGATCGAAATGGTTTTGCATCGGACCTCCTGACTGTTGCGCCGAGAAGGGCGGCGCCGGGGCTGAGAGTCAAGCCCCCGGCGCCGGGGGCGATCAACGGGGCGGTCTCCGGTGGCTCGGTGGCGGGTCTGCTGCCGTGGCGGGCGGCGGCTGCGTAAACTGGTCGCGGTCCGGGCCCGGCGGCTTGACGCGGTGGCGGCGCGCGACCCAACTGGGCGTGGCCCGACCGACGGCCGCCCGCGCGGCGCCCGGAGCAAGGGGCGCCGACGACACCGGATCGAAGTTCAGGGACTGCGAGAGGGCCCGGCATGGCACAGATCGACCGTCTTGAGGGGGCGCATGCCGCCCCCGTCGCCGAGGTTCTGGCCGCGCTCGCCAGTGCCTCGGAGGGGCTGAGCACCGCCGAGGCGGGGCTGCGCCGCGCCCGCCACGGTGCCAACCGGCTGCCGGCGCCGCCGCGGCGCCGCCCGGTCCTGCGGTTCCTGGCGCAGTTCAACAACGTGCTGATCTATGTGCTGCTGGGCGCCGCGGTGGTGACGGCAGCCTTGCAGCACTGGGTCGATACCGGGGTGATCCTGGCGGTGGTGACCGGCAATGCGATCATCGGCTTCGTGCAGGAGGGCCGCGCCGAACAGGCGATGGCGGCGATCCGCGGCATGTTGGCGCCGCAGGCGGCGGTGTTGCGCGACGGCCGCCGGCGCAGCGTCGAGGCCGTCGATCTGGTGCCCGGCGACGTGGTGCTGCTGGAGGCCGGCGACCGGGTGCCCGCCGATCTGCGGCTGATCGAGGCGCGCGGGCTGCGCGCCGAGGAGGCGGCGCTGACCGGCGAATCCGTGCCGGTGGACAAGGGCACCGACCCGGTCGCCGCCGGCGCCGCGCTGGGCGACCGCGGCTCGATGCTGTTCAGCGGCACGCTGGTCGCCGCCGGCACCGCGCGCGGCGTGGTCACCGCCACCGGCGCCGGCACCGAGATCGGTCGCATCAGCGGGATGCTGGCGCAGGTGCAGCCGCTGACCACGCCGCTGGTGCGGCAGATGGACGTCTTTGCGCGCTGGCTGACGTTGTTCACCCTGATCGTCTCGGCCGGGCTGCTCAGCTACGGCTACGCGTTGCGGCACATGGAGTTCGCGCCGCTGTTCATGGTGGTAGTGGGCTTCGCGGTGGCGGCGATCCCCGAGGGGCTGCCGGCGGTGCTGACCATCGCGCTGGCGGTGGGGGTGCGGGCGATGGCGCGGCGCAACGCCATCGTGCGCCGGCTGCCGGCGATCGAGACGCTGGGTGCGGTCTCGGTGATCTGTTCGGACAAGACCGGCACGCTGACCCGGAACGAGATGACGGTGGCGGCGCTGGTCTCGGCGGAGCATGTGTTTTCGGTGGCGGGGCAGGGCTATGCCCCGCATGGCGCGGTGTTCTGGCGCGCCGCCGAGGCCGATCCGGCCGATCATGCGGTGCTGGCGGAATTCGCCCGGGTCTCGGCGCTGTGCAACGACGCGGTGCTGCATGCGGCGGCCGAGGCCGGGCCGGACGACTGGCGGGTCGAGGGCGATCCGATGGAGGGCGCGCTGATGGCGTTGGCCGGCAAGATCACCGGCGACGGCGCCCGGGCCTTCGCCGGCTGGCAGCGCAGCGATGCGATCCCCTTCGACGCGGCGCATCGCTATATGGCGGTGCTGCACCGGGGGCCGGACGGTGCCGCCGGCATCGCGGTCAAGGGCGCGCCGGAGGCGGTGCTGGCGATGTGCGCCGACCAGCGGGTGGAGGGTGGCGGCACTGCGCCGCTCGATCCCGGCTACTGGCAGGCGCGGGTCGAGGAACTGGCGGCCGAGGGGCAGCGGGTGATCGCGGTGGCGGTGCGGCCGGCCGATCCGCAGGGCGCGGCGCTGGCGCCGGCCGAGATCGACGGGCAGCTGACGCTGATCGGGCTGATCGGGCTGATCGACCCGCCGCGGGCCGAGGCGATCGCGGCGGTGGCCGATTGCCGCGCCGCCGGCATCCGGGTCAAGATGATCACCGGCGATCACGCCGCCACCGCCCGCGCCATCGGCGCCCAGATCGGGCTGCAGAACCCCGACCGGGTGCTGACCGGCGCCGATATCGAGGCGATGGAGGATGTCGAGCTGAGCGAGGCCGCCGTCAGCACCGACATCTTCGCCCGCACCGCGCCCGAGCATAAGCTGCGGCTGGTGGCGGCGCTGCAGGCGCGCGGGCTGACGGTGGCGATGACCGGCGACGGGGTGAACGATGCGCCGGCGCTGAAGCGCGCCGATGCCGGCATCGCCATGGGCCGCAAGGGCAGCGAGGCGGCGAAGGAGGCCGCCGATCTGGTGCTGGCGGACGACAATTTCGCCTCGATCGCCGCGGCGGTGCGCGAGGGGCGGACGGTCTACGACAACATCAAGAAGGTGATCAGCTGGAACCTGCCCACCAATGCCGGCGAGTCGATGACCATCGCGGTGGCGCTGTTCGCCGGCATGACGCTGCCGATCACCGCGGTGCAGATCCTCTGGGTCAACCTGATCACCACGGTGACGCTGGGCCTGGTGCTGGCCTTCGAGCCGCCGGAGCCGGGCACCATGCGGCGGCCGCCACGCGCCCGGGCCGCGCCGCTGCTGACCGGGGCGCTGGTCTGGCATATCGTGCTGATTTCGGTCCTGTTCCTGTTCGCGGTCTTCGGCATCTACGCCTATGCGATCGACCGCGGCCATTCGCCGGCGCTGGCGCGGACCATGGCGATGAACATGCTGGTGGTGCTCGAGATCTTCCATCTGTTCTTCATCCGCAACATCTACGGCACCTCGCTGACCTGGGCGGCGGTGCGCGGCACCCCGGTGGTCTGGGTCTGCGTGGTCACGGTGACGGCGGCGCAATGCGCGGTGACCTATCTGCCGCCGCTGCAGGTGGTGTTCGGCACCGAGCCGGTGCCGCTGACCGACGGGCTGCTGATCGTCGGCATCGGCGCGGTGTTCTTCGCGCTGATCGAGACGGAGAAGCAGATGCGGCTGGCGTTCCAGCGCTGAGCGGGCGCGGGGCGGCGCCGGGCGGGGCGGGGTGCCCGCGCCCTGTCGCTGTGTGCGGTGTCATAATCAGGTAACAGCCGCCGCCTATCCAGTTGGCACCCCTGCCAACGAGGACCCCAAATGATCACGTTTCGCTCCACCCTGCTGACGGCGCTGCTGTCGTCCGTCGCCCTGGCGTCGCCGCTGCTGGCCGAACAGAGCCTGCGCATCGGCCTGCAGCAGGAGCCGACCGTCCTGGACCCGACCAGCGACGCCACCGCCTCGATCTCGGGGATGCTGGCCCATAACGTCTACGAGGCGCTGACCACCGTCGACGAAAGCGGCGCGGTGCTGCCCGATCTGGCGACCGGCTGGACCATCTCGGACGACGGGCTGACCTATCGCTTTGCGCTGGTCGAGGGCGCCAGGTTCCACGACGGCACCGCCTTCGACGCCGAGGACGTGAAATTCAGCTTCGAGCGCGCCATGGCCGAAGGCTCGGTGAACCCGACCAAGAAGATCTTCGAGCCGATCGAGAGCATCACCGCGATCGACCCGAAGACCGTCGAGATCAAGCTGAAGCGCAAGGACGCCTTCTTCCTGTTCAACATCGCGCAGGGCG
>JBFXGQ010000354.1:0-5337 GCA_050177915.1 Pseudodonghicola sp.
TGTGCTCTTCCGATCTTCTGTACCCGGCCCAGAGCCCGCGCGGCTCGGTCCAGATGTGGTTGCCCTTCTTGGAATACATGCCGTAGTCGCGGGTGCGGGTGCCGATCTGGTCCAGCCGGTGGTCCAGCCCGAGATCGTAAAGCTCGCGCACCGCCGAGGGCTGCAGGTTAATACCGACCCCCAGAGGCTTGATTTCACTAACGCTTTCGAAAATCTTGAACGGCGCCCCGATCTGGTGGCAGGTCAGGCCGAGCGCCATCCCCGCGATTCCGCCGCCTGCGATCAATACGGTCATCTTGTCCTCCATCCTGCGCGTCGCCGGTCGGGCGCGCTCATCCCTTGTTGCGCGTGGTGCGGTCCCAGGCGCGCCCCGCGCCGGGCCCGGCCAGCAGCGCCGCCACCTTGCCGAGCAGCCGGCGCAATTCGACCATCTCCTCCGGCGTCAGCGCGCCGTCGATCTCGTCCCGGCGCCGCACCATCGCCGGCAGCACCTGCAGCAGATCTGCCCGCCCGGCCTCGGTCAGCTCGAAGTTCCAGCAGCGCCGGTCCTCCTCGTCGCGGACCGAGCGGACCTTGCCCTCGTCCTTCAGCCGCTGCAGCGCCCGGCTGGCCTGGGCCTGCTCCATCTGCACGATGCGGATCGCCTCCTTCTGCGGCATCGCCCCGCCGGCGTAGAGCACGTAGAGGATCCGCCAGTCGACCTCGCGCATGCCGGAGATCGCGGCGAGGATGCCGGCGTTGTCGCTGTCGAACATCCGCTTCAGCCGCATGGTGGCGACAACGATGTCGCTCACCGCCTCGGGCATCTCGGCAAAGCCGAGCGGGTCGGATGGGTCGTCGCCCTGCTGCATCGCCACCTCCGGTCGGATCGTTTCGGTCGGGTTGAGGCAGGCTAGCGCAGGGCTATTTACATGTCTACACATTCTATGCATTGTCATTGAATAGCATTGCGGCAGCGAAAAGACCCGGGCCGCCGGGCATGGATGCCGCGTATCAGTGTCCTCGTTTCGGGGGCCACCTTTCTGGGAGGGTCCGCGCCCGCACATGCCCGCCTGTCGCCGCCGCCCGCGGCGCCCCCGGACCATGTCTGGACAATGCCCCGTCCCCGGATCAGATTACGCAACAAGGAGGAACACAGATGAAAAGACGACAGTTCATGCAGATCGCCGGCGCCGGTCTTGCCGCCCCGGCGCTGACCGGTCTGGCGGGCAGGCCCGCCTCGGCGCAGGAGGTCAGCCTGCGGCTGCACCAGTTCCAGCCGCCGCACGCAACAATCGCCGCCAAGATCCTGAAACCATGGGCGGAAACGCTTTCGGCCGCCTCCGACGGCGGGCTCAAGATCCAGCAGTTCGATGCCATGTCGCTGGGCGGCAAGCCGATGGATCTGATGGATCAGGCAATCGACGGCGTGGTCGATATCTCGATGACCATGGTGGGCTATACGCCCAACCGGTTCCCCCGGTCGGAGGTGTTCGAGCTGCCCTTCATCTCGACCACCGACACGGTGGCCACCAGCCTCGCCTATCAGCAGATGATCGACGAGAGCCTGCAGGAAGAGGAATTCGCCGGCATCCGCATCCTGGGCGGTTTCGTCCATGGGCCCGGGGTGATTCACGCCGCCCGCCCGGTCGAGACGCTGGCCGATATGGAGGGGCTGAAGCTGCGCGGGCCGACCCGGATGACCAATGCGCTGCTCAAGCAGCTGGGCGCCACGCCGATCGGCCTGCCGCTGCCGGCGATCCCCGAGGCGCTGTCCAAGACGGTGATCGACGGCACCGTGATCCCCTGGGAGGTCACCCCGGCGGTGCGGCTGTCCGAGCTGGTGCACAACCACACCGAATTCGCCAGCCGCGAGGCGCTCTATACCGCGACCATCGTGGTGGCGATGAACGAACAGAAATACCAGGCCCTGCCGGCCGAGCTGCGCCAGGTGCTGGACGCGCATTCCGGCATGGCGCTGTCGCAGCTGGCCGGCAGCGAGCTGCGCAAGGCCGATGCGCCGGGCCGCGCCATCGCGGTGGAACAGGGCAATGACATCGTCACCCTGGGCGATGCCGAGGTGTCCGAATGGAAGGCCGCCGCCGAGCCGGTGCTGGAGGCCTGGGTGGCCGAGATGGAGCAGCGCGGCATCGACGGCCGCGCCACCATCGAACGCGCCCGCGCGCTGATCGCGGAAAAAGCCGCCTGACCCGATCGCAACCGCCGGCCCCGCTTCCCCGGGGCCGGCATCCCGGGCAATTCACCCTACCCGCAGCACCAGCGCCATGGCGGAATCCCCCGCCGCGCAACCGGCGAACAGCCCGTAGCCGCCGCCGCGCTGCGCCAGCTCCTCGATCATCTCGATCACCGATCGCAGCGCCGTCGGCCCCTGCGGATGGCCCCAGATCAGCGAACAGCCGAACCGGTTCATCGCGCGCCAGTCCAGATCCAGCGCCCGGGCCAGCGCGATGTCGTTGACCGCAAACGGGTTGTGGGTCTTGACCGCGGCCAGATCGGCGGCGCCGATGCCGGCGCGCTGCAGCGCCTGCCGCGCCGCCTGGATCGGCGCCGCGGGCATATATCCCGCCGCCTCGCGCCCCGATCCCCAGGACAGGATCTCGATCCCCACCCGGTCGTCGCGGCTCAGCTCGGCGGCGCGGGCGCGGCTGGCGGTCACCACCATGCCGGCATTGCCGTCCGCCGGATGGGTCTGGGCGGCGAAGGTCACCGTGCCGCCCTCGCGCACCGGCTTCAGCCGGGCGAGCTTGCCGGCATCGCTGGGATAGACGCCGGCGTCGCCCTCCAGCACCGCGACGGTCTTGCGAAAGCCCGCGTCCGGCACCTCCAGCGCGGCGGGCATGTAGCGGGTCTGGAAGGCGCGGCCGTCCGCCAGCGCCTCGCCATATTGCGCCGCGCGGCAGAGCACCACCTCATGCTGCTCGGCCATCGAGATCCCCTCGCGCCGGGCGACATTCTCGGCGGTGTCGACCATGGCGCATTTCGCCCAGGGATCGCGGTTGAAACTGTCCAGCACGATATCCTCGCTCGCCCCGGTGCCGCCGGCGGCATCGGGCGCCGGATAATAGACATGCGGGCTGTTCGAGGTGCGGTCGCCCGCCAGCACCAGCGCGCAGCTCGCCGCGCCTGCCGCGATCTCGGCCGCCGCGGTCGACAGCAGCCGGGTGCCGGTGGCGCAGGCCTGGTTGATCAGCGGCCCCGGCAGCCGCTCCAGCCCCATCATCGCGGTGACCCAGGGGGTGCCGTAAAAGCTGCGGTGCTGCGGCACGGTCATGCCGAAGGCGGCGAAATCGAAGGCCTCGCCGGGGATCTGCCGCGCCGCCAGCGCGTCGCGGGCGACATGGGCGGCGAAGCGCATCGCATGCAGATGCGCCAGCGCCCCCTGCCAGCGGGCGAAGGGGGTGGACCAATAGGCGCCGTAGGGAATGAAAGCGGTCATCGGGAAATCTCCTCCTCACATGTCCGGGACGATGAAGGCCGCCGGGTCGTCGCCATAGAGCCGGTCCACATCGGCGCGCCGGGTGGCCAGACATTGCCGCTGGTTGATATAGCCCTTGTCGGTGATCTCGCCCCGGTCGGGATCGGGCGGCGCCTCCAGCAACCGGGCCCGGGCGGCGAACCGGGAAGAGCCGCCGCCCGCGGCCCGCAGCGCCGCCAGCCCGCGCGCCACATGGGCACGCAGGGCGGGATGCGCCAGCACCTGCGCCAGCGGCGCCTCGGTCAGGCCGGTCAGCCGGCGGCAGGCGGCCTCGTCGGGAAAGATCAGGAACCCCGCCGCGTCGCGGTCCTGCCCGGCCACCACGATGTCCTGCGCCAGCGGCGACAGCGCGTCGATCCCGGCCAGCCGCAGCGCGCCGACGCTGACCCAGGTGCCGGAGGTGAGCTTGAAATCCTCGCTCACCCGCCCGTCGAAGAACAGGCCCCGCGCCGGGTCGTCCGGATCGGCGAAGCGCACCGCATCGCCCATGATATAGAACCCCTCGGCATCGAAGGCGGCGGCGGTCTGTTCGGGGTTGCGGAAATAGCCCGGCGTCACCAGCGGCCCGCGCACCCGCACTTCAAGCTTGTCGCCGTTGGGCAGCAGTTTCAGCTCGGCCCCCGGCACCGGCACGCCGATATTGCCCGAGCGGTCGGCCTGGAAATGGCAATGCGTCGCCATCGGCGCGGTCTCGGTCGCGCCCCAGGCGGCGACCAGCGGCGTGGCGGCGCCGGTGGTCGCGACCGACAGCGCGATCAGCCGGTCCCAGATCGACCCGGGCAGCGCCGCGGCGGCGTAGAACAGGAATTTCGACCCGAACAGCACCGCGCGGAATTCCGGATCGGCCTCGGCCGCCTGCAACAGCATGTCATAGCCGCGCGGCACGTTGAAACAGGCCAGCGGCCGCAGCTCGGTCATGTTGCGGATGGTGCGGTCGATCAGCCCCGGCACCGGCTTGCCGTCGTCGATATAGAGCGTGCCGCCGTTGCTGAGCGCCATGTTGGTCATGAAGTTGGCGCCGAAGGTATGGCTCCACGGCAGCCAGTCCAGCAGCACCGGCGCCCCCTCGGCCAGCACCGGGCAGATGGCGCGATGCGCCTGCTGGTTGGTGGTCAGCATCCGATGGGTGTTGATCACCGCCTTGGGCGCGCCGGTGGAGCCCGAGGTGAACAGCAGCCGCGCGGTATCCTGCGGCCCGATGGCGGCAAAGCGGCGCTGCACCTCGGCCGCCATCCCCTCGGCCGCAAGGCTGTCGAAGGGGATCGCACCGGCGCCGGTCGAGGCCACCACCGCCGCGTCATGCAGCCCCGCGATGGCGTCCAGCGCCCTGGCATAGGCGCCGGTGTCCGACACCATGATCACCCCCGGCGTCAGCAGCCCGATCATCGCCCTGAGCCGGGCATGATCGCCCGAGACCAGCGCATAGGAGGGCGACACGCTCGCCACCGGGATGCCGGCGTGCAGGGCGGCGAAGGCCATCAGCCAGTGGTCAACCGAATTTTCCGACAGCACCGCCACCGGCCGCTCCGGTCCGGCGCCGCTGGCGATCAGCCAGCCGGCGATGCGGCGCACCCGCTCCAGCGCCTCGGCATAGCTGAGGCCGCGCCAGCCGGCGCCGGCGCGTTCGGCGATGCAGAGCGTGTCGGGCCGCGCCTGCGCCCAATGCTCCAGCCAGACGCCGAGACAGCGCACCTCGGCCGGCAGCGGCCGGCCGGAGGAGAGATAGATCGCGCCGCCCTCGCCGTCGCGGCGGCGGATGTCGACCGGGGCGAACAGCGCCCCGGGGGCGGCGGTGGGGTCTGCGATGGTGTCGGTGGTCATGGCCCGCTCCCTCAGCTCGGTTCCAGCGCCGCCCAGCGGGG
>JBFXGQ010000355.1:0-5328 GCA_050177915.1 Pseudodonghicola sp.
CGATGAAAGCTGGGCCAAGGTCGGCGACAAATACATCCTGGCCGACAAGCTGGCCGCCGATGTGATGACCCGCGCGCGGCTGGATGAGGGCATGTACACCCGCCTGCGCGACGTGCCGGTGTCCGAGCTCGAGGGGCTGAAGCTGACCCACCCGCTGGCCGGCGCCGAAGGCTCCAACGGCGAATGGGACGACCTGCGCGATTTCCGCGCCGCCCCCTTCGTCACCGATACCGAGGGCACCGGCTTTGTTCATTGCGCGCCGAGCCACGGGATGGAGGAATTCGAACTTTACCGCGATCTCGGCATGCTGGAACAGGTCATCACCTATAACGTGATGGAAGACGGCTCGCTGCGCGCTGACATGCCCTTCTTCGGCGGCACCCATATCCTCAAGCCGAACGGCAAGGAGGGCGACGCCAACAAGACCATCATCGACAAACTGGCCGAGGTCGGTGGTCTGTTGGCGCGCGGCAAGATCAAGCACTCCTATCCGCATAGCTGGCGGTCGAAGGCACCGGTGATCTATCGCAACACGCCGCAATGGTTCGCTGCCATCGACCGCGCCGTCGGTGATGGTCAGGACACCTATGGCAAGACCATCCGCGAGCGCGCGCTGACCTCGATCGACGAGCTGGTGAAATTCACCCCGCAGACCGGGCGCAACCGGCTCTATTCGATGATCGAGAGCCGGCCCGACTGGGTGCTCAGCCGTCAACGTGCCTGGGGCGTGCCGCTGACCTGCTTCGTCAAGAAGGGCACGCTGCCGACCGATGCGGACTTCCTGCTGCGCGATCCGGCCGTCAACGCCCGCATCGCCGAGGCCTTCGAGGTCGAAGGCGCCGATTGCTGGTATGCCGCCGGCGCCAAGGAGCGGTTCCTGGGCAACGATCACAATGCCGATGACTACGAACAGGTCTTCGACGTGCTCGACGTCTGGTTCGATTCCGGCTCGACCCATGCCTTCGTGCTGCGCGATCGCGCCGACGGCACCGCCGACGGTATTGCGGACGTTTATATGGAGGGCACCGACCAGCATCGCGGCTGGTTCCACTCCTCGCTGCTGCAGGCCTGCGGCACCATCGGCCGGGCGCCTTACCGCAACGTGGTCACCCATGGCTTCACGCTGGACGAGAAGGGCAACAAGATGTCCAAATCGCTCGGCAATACCATCGTGCCGGAAGAGGTGATCAAGCAATACGGCGCCGATATCCTGCGGCTCTGGGTGGCGCAGACCGACTACTCCGCCGACCAGCGGATCGGGCCGGAAATCCTGAAGGGCACCGCCGACAGCTATCGCCGGCTGCGCAACACCATGCGGTTCATGCTGGGCTCGCTCGGCGATTTCTCGGAAGGAGACCGGGTGGCGCCCGCCGAGATGCCGGAACTGGAGCGCTGGGTGCTGCACCGCCTGGCCGAGCTGGATAAGGTCGTGCGCGACGGCTACGCCGGCTTCGACTTCCAGTCGGTGTTCCAGTCGGTGTTCACCTTCGCCACGGTGGAACTCAGCGCCTTCTACTTCGACATCCGCAAGGACGCGCTCTATTGCGACGGCGACACCGCGCGCCGCCGCGCCGCGCTGACGGTGCTGGATGCGCTGTTCCACCGGCTGACCACCTGGCTGGCGCCGATCCTGGTCTTCACCATGGAAGAGGTCTGGCTGGAACGCTTCCCCGGCGACATGAGCTCGGTCCATCTGGTGGACTTCCCGGAAACGCCGGCCGACTGGTTCGACGCGGAACTCGCCGCCAAATGGGCCGGTATCCGCCGGGTGCGCCGCGTCGTCACCGCCGCGCTGGAAATCCAGCGCGCCGAAAAGGTGATCGGCGCCAGCCTCGAGGCCGCCCCGGTGGTGCATGTCGAGGATGCGGGCGTTCTGGCGGCGCTGAAATCGGTCGATTTCGCCGACATCTGCATCACCTCGGCGCTCCAGCTCACCGCCGATCCCGAACCGCAGGAGGCCTTCCGTCTGCCCGAGGTCGAGGGCGTGGGCGTGGTCTTCGAGAAGGCCGATGGCGAGAAATGCCAGCGCTGCTGGAAGATCCTGCCCGACGTCGGCCATCACAGCCACCCGGGCGTCTGCGCCCGCTGCGACGCCGCGCTGGGCTGAGCCGCCCGAAGGCACAAGAAAGCGGGGGCGCCACACGGCGCCCCTGTCTTTTTGAAACCGCCCTTTTTCTGGCTGGAAATATCCCGGGGAGGGCGCGCCCTGCGCGCGCCCCGGGGCAGCGCCCCGTCCGCGGTCAGATCCGGGCGCGCCGGCTCAGAACCATTGCCCCGGCTCCATCAGCCCCAGATCCATCAGCTGCCGCGAATGCCATTCGAACGGCGTCGAATTGTGCCAGCGGAAGGTCGGGATATCGAAGGTCGAGCCGGGGTTCGACTTCAGCGCCTTGGCGGTGCGGAACGAACAGATCGCCGCCGTCAGGTTGTGGTGCCAGGGGCAGGCAAAGGTATTGTATTCCTGCTGGTTGAAGGTGTGATCGGGCAGCAGCTGCAGCCCCGGCGCGGCGCGGAACAGGGCGATCCGGTCGATCTTGCGGCTGACCTTGGGGATATGCTCCTCGTAGCGCCAGCGCAGCCCGCCGAAGAAATCCAGCTGCCGTTCGCGCGGATGGCCGGTCTCGGGGTCCGGACGGGCCAGGGCGTAATAGCCCGAGCGGTCCAGATGTGCGCGCTCCAGCGACACCGCGCTGGGGCAGGCGGAGAGGTCGTCGGCGTAGAGGTCGATGACATAGGTCAGCATGGCGTCGCGCCGTTCCTCGGCGTGGAAGGTCAGCATCTCGCCGATGGTGCGGCTCTCGCAGAAGGGGTAGAAAAGATATTCCGCGTTGTAGCCGTAGTAGAGCCACAGGCCAGGCGCCGCCTCGATCACCTGGTTGACCGCCTCGAACACCGCCCGCGGCCTGCCGCAGTCGAAACCGACCCGGTGCAGCCGCTCGTCGGGCTCCACCGGCAGGGCGAAACTGTCGGGCATCAGGGCGACCACGGCGGCGAAACCGCATTGCAGGTGATGGCGCAGCGTGGTGCCGACCTCGACCTCGTCCTCGACGAAGATCAGCGCCACCGGCCCCTTGGCCAGCTCCGGCTTGCCGGTCCTGAGAAACTCCTCCAGCGATGTGTAATCCATGCCCGTACCCGATGCGCTGCCGGCCCTTTGCCGCCTTGCTGGCGTTTCCCGGCAGATTCGGGTATTCGGGCCGCCATTGCAAGCCGCCGCGCCCGCGAATAGGTCGGGCGGCCAGAGACCGACTTCCTCAGACGCCGTGAGAGCCCAGATCATGACCGCGCCCAAGAAACTGTTCATCAAGACCTACGGCTGCCAGATGAATGTCTATGACAGCGAGCGGATGGCCGAGGCGCTGGGCGGGCAGGGCTATGTCGAGACCTCGACGCCCGAGGATGCCGACATGATCCTGCTGAACACCTGCCACATCCGCGAGAAGGCGGCCGAGAAGGTCTATTCCGAACTCGGGCGCTTCAGGGCGCTGAAGGAGGCCAATCCGGAGCTGAAGATCGGCGTCGCCGGTTGCGTCGCCCAGGCCGAGGGCGAGGAGATCATGCGCCGCCAGCCGCTGGTCGATCTGGTGGTGGGGCCGCAGTCCTATCACCGCCTGCCCGAGATGGAGGCGAAGACGCGGGCCGGGCAAAAGGCGCTCGACACCGATTTCCCCGAAGAGGACAAGTTCGAGAAGCTGAAATCGCGGCCGAAGGCCAAGCGCGGGCCCACCGCGTTCCTGACCGTGCAGGAGGGCTGCGACAAGTTCTGCGCCTTCTGCGTGGTGCCCTATACCCGTGGCGCCGAGGTGTCGCGCCCGGTCGACCGCATCCTGACCGAGGCGCGCGATCTGGTCGAACGCGGCGTGCGCGAGATCACGCTGCTGGGCCAGAACGTCAACGCCTATCACGGCGCCGGCCCCGATGGCGACTGGTCGCTGGCCCGGCTGATCTGGGCCTTGAACGATGTCGACGGGCTGGAGCGGATCCGGTTTACCACCAGCCACCCCAACGACATGGCCGACGATTTGATCGAGGCGCATGCCGATTGCCCCAAGCTGATGCCCTATCTGCACCTGCCGGTGCAATCGGGCAGCGACCGCATCCTCAAGCGGATGAACCGGTCCCACACGGCGGAAAGCTACCTCAAGCTGATCGAGCGGCTGCGCGCCGCGCGGCCTGATCTGCATATGTCGGGCGACTTCATCGTCGGCTTCCCGGAAGAGACCGAACAGGATTTCCAGGACACTTTGGCGCTGGTCGAGGCGGTGCAATACGGCTCTGCCTTCTCGTTCAAATATTCCACCCGTCCCGGCACGCCGGCGGCAGAGCGCCCGCAGGTCGACGAGGCCGAGAAGGACGACCGCCTGCAGCGGCTGCAGGCACTGCTGACCCGCCAGCAGCGGGCGCTGCAGGATGCCATGGTCGGCCGCGAGGTCGGTGTGCTGTTCGAAAAGCCCGGGCGGATGCCGGGGCAGATGGTGGGCAAGTCAGACTATCTGCACGCGGTGCATGTGGACAGCGATGCCGTCGTCCCGGGCGATCTGGCGCGGGTGCGGATCGTCAGCTCCGGGCCGAACTCCCTGGCCGGCGAAGTGCTGGGCTGAGTGCCGCGCTGAGTGCCGCGCCGCGGCCCAGGAGCCGCGGACGATTCGGCCTTGCCCGTGTGCCGAAACCCATCGTCGCAGCCGCCTTTGTCCTGCGGGATGAACATGTTCGGGCATTGTTTCGAAATTGTTTCGACTTTTAATCTAATGCCGCGTGAAAATTTGCCTGCCTTGGTCCGTGGGCTATGATGGACGCAAGCTTTCCACCGGTCTCAACAGGCCCTTGGCTAGAGTGCGGCGGAGCAGAAACCAAATGACTTCCTGATTTCGGAGCAATCGAATGAGACGTGTGATCCTCGCCGCGGTCCTGATGGGTGCCATGGCCTCGCAAGCCTCTGCTGAGGCCTACAAGCTGACCGCAGACGGCTATACGCTGATCGTGAGCTGCTTTCGCGGCCCCTGGAAGGACGTGATCTGGGATCGTCCGAACTCGAACTTCATCGATAGCTTGATCGACTTCGGCTACGATTACCCGACCGCCCATGCCATCGCCGAGCGAATCTGCCGCGACGACCGTCTGGTCGACAACCTGGAAGGCATGAAGCGGGAGATGATGCGCATCTACGACGAGGCGCCGCAACTGCACGGCACCAAGCGGCTTCAGCGCTGATTTTTCCCGGGGGGGGGGGGGGACCGCCCCCGCACCCCTGCGGACCGGGGCGTTGCCCCGGCCGCCCGATCCGCTTGGGCCTGGACGTGTCGCACGGCCCCACCACCGGGGGCGGCC
>JBFXGQ010000356.1:0-5318 GCA_050177915.1 Pseudodonghicola sp.
GTCGAGCCGGTCATCCCCCAAAGCTCCGCGCAGCATGTCCCTGCCGCGGTGCCCCTCCAGCCGGTCGTCGCCGGCGCCGCCGAAAAGCCGGTCCGCCCCGGTGAACCCCAGCATCCGGTTGTCCGCCAGCCAGGCGGCGCTGTCGCGGCCGATCACGCCGCGGTCGCCCGCCGCCGTGCCGAGGCTGAGGATCGAACCGTCAGTAAAGCTCAGATCGCCGGTCCCAAGGTGCCGCAGCGCGATGTCGAACCGCATCTCGGCCCCTTCCGCCCCGAAGATCACCGCGCCGTCCTCGCGGCCGATCTCCAGCGCCGCAGCCGAGACCCCCTCGACCCGCAGCGCCCCGTCCCAGGCCGCCGAGACCGTCCAGCCGTCGTCCTGCGCGGCGAATTCGGCCAGGCTCAGCACGACCTCGAGCGCATTGGCCGGCAGATCGCTCTGGGTCAGGGCGGTGGAGAAGATGCGGCCTGTCTCCATATGCAGGAAGGTGGCGGTCTGGGTGCCGGCGGTGCCGCCGCTGAAACCGACGAAGGTGCCCAGCCCCGCGACCGGGACGACGACCAGACCGTTGGCGGCGAGGATGCCCTCGGCCTCCTCCGACCCGGCGGACAGGTCCGTCATCACCGCCAGCGCCTCGGACGACAGCAGCGACTGCTCGACCAGAAGGGCCGAGAGGAAGCGCACCATGTCGCCGGTGGTCGAGATCACGCCACCCTCTCCCTCGCTCATCAGATGCAGGCCGGTGACGTCGAGACGCGCGCCGCCATAATCGGCATAGCTGTGCAGCCGGGCGGGATCGGCGCGGAAATCGTTGAGAAAGCTGTGGGTCATGCCCAGCGGGACAAAGATACGCGCCGCGAACAGCGCGCCCAGATCCTGCCCCGTCGCAGCCTCGGCCACCCGGCCGAGAAGCGCGTAGGCGGTGTTGGAATAGGCGTAGCCTTCGCCGGGCGCGAAGGTGGCGGGCTGGCCGTCGAGCAGGCCCAGCTGCTGTTCCAGCGTCACCGTCTCGCCACTGGCCAGCGCCACGGCCAGCATGTCGGCATAGGTGCTGCCGTCCGGCAGCGTGACCTCTGTATAGTTCGGGATGCCCCCGCGCATCGCCAGCGCCTGGCCCACCGTGGCGATATCGGCGTTGGCGACGCCGTCGATCAGCGCCGCCGGCAGGTAATCCGCCAGCGGCCGGTCGAGGTCCAGCAGCCCCTCCTCGGCCAGTTGCAGGATCACCACGGCGGTCATCATCTTGGTCTGGGAGCCGATCTCGAAACTGGCATCGGCCAATGCGGGCGCGCCGGTCGCCAAATCGGCGGTGCCGGAGGCCAGGGTGACCTGACGGATGCCGTCGGACATCGAGACCAGCGCCGCCGGCGCATCGGCCGAGGCGGTCATGTAATCGGTGACGGTTCGGGGCAGCGCGGTCAGCGCTTCGGGGGAAAATACGGTCATTTTCTGTCCTGTCTGTCTGGGGAACGCGGGTGGCCCGGCCGAGATCGGCGGGCCGCAGGGAGGGTGAAGGGGGGTCGTCAGCTGATCGGGCGCGGGACCCTGGCGGCCATCCGCAGCAGGGTACCGCCGGCCCAGAGGAACCACAGGATGAAGCCCAGCCCGAACAGCACCCCCGGCCAGTCGCCGAGCCCGGGCACAAGCGTGAGGAGCCCGGCCACGCCGAGCGCGCCGGCGAACGCACCCAGCCCCGCCGGCAGCGCGGCGCTGCGGGCCACCGACCAGGCGATCGCCAGCGCCCAGATCGCGCCGGCGATCTCCTGCCCGCCGCCAAGGCCGGTCTCGACCAGATGCAGCACCTGCCACAGCTGCACCGCGGCGGCGGGATCGGTGGCGGCAAGCGACGCCACCGCCTCCACACCGGTACCGGCGACCATGCCGGCGCCGATCACCAGCGTCGCCCAGATCAGGCCGGCGCCGCGGATCAGCCCGGCGGGGATCGCCCCGGCCGGCCAGCAGAGATCGGCCAGACAGATCGCCAGCACCGCGACCGCCAGACCGCTGAGCACGTAGATCACCAGGAACCACAACCGCAGCAGCCCCGGCTGCGCCGCCACGACGGCGGTCGCGCGCGCGGCGTCGGCCTCGTACCCCTGCGGCACCAGCAACGCGGTCAACAGCGCGAAACCCGCAAGGTAGCTGAACGCGGCGACGAAGGCCGCAACGGCGCCGAAACGCAGGGTCTGTTCCATCGCGATGTCCTCATCCGTCATCCTTCGCCCTGGCCGGGCGCCATCACGGGCGTGTCGCATGAACCGCGGCGGTCCGGATATGGCCGGCGGACCCAAAGACTTGCCTTCCGGTAACAGCGCGGGCAAAGGAAATGCATGACACATCTGACCGTCTCGGCCGGATTGGCCCGCACCTATGCTGACTATGCCGCGGCCTGCGGGGCAGAGCGCGCGGCGCTGCTGCGGCAGGCGGGGATCGGCGCCGACCTGCTGGACGATCAGGATGCGCGGGTGCCGCTCGCCCGGTTCCAGACGCTGATCGGCGCGGCCAAGGCGGCGACCGGCGATCCCGGGTTCGTGCTGCACCACGCGATGGCAACCCGGATCGAGGATCACTCGGTGGTCGGCCTCATCATCCACAGCTGCCGCAACATGGCCGAGGCGATGGCGCAGCTGAACCGCTATCGCAAGCTGATGATCGAGATCGACGTGATGGAGGGGGCGGAGCGGTTCTCGACCGAGATCACCGGCGACGGCGCCTGGATCATCGACAACCGGCCCGATCCGAATGATTTCCCCGAGCTGACGGAAGCTTCCTTCGGCCGGTTCATCAGCGAATTCCTGCACGAATTCCCCGACCGGCCCTTCGCCAGGGCGCTGGAGGTGACCCATGCCGCCCCCGTTCATGCGGCGGACTATGAACGGATCCTGCGATGCCCGGTCCGGTTCGGGGCGGCGCGCAACGCGATGCTGATCGACGCGGCCTGGCTGGGGCAGGAGTTCGACGAACACAACGCCTATGTCTTCGGCCTGTTCACCGACAAGGCGGATGCGCTGCTGGCCGAGCTTGAGGCAGCAGCCAGCCTTCGGGCACGGATCGAGGCGCTGCTGCTGCCGGTGCTGCACAAGGGGGAGGTCTCGGTCGAGGCGGTCGCGGCGGACCTGGGCATGAGCCGCCAGACCCTCTATCGCCGGCTGAAGGAGGAAGACACCACCTTCGCCGCGGTGGCCGACGGATTGCGCCGCAGACTGGCGGTGGACTATCTGACCGCGCGCAAGGTCTCGGTCAACGAGACCGCCTATCTTGTCGGCTTCGGCGAGGCGTCGTCCTTCGTCCGCGCCTTCCGCCGCTGGACCGGCCAGACCCCGGCACAGTTCCGCGCCACATCGGGGGCGTAAGGCCGGCGGCAGAACCGCCGGCCATCGCTGCGGTTACAGGCTGTCCGCCCGCTCGTGATGGATCGAGGGCCAGGTCTCTGCCGCCTTGCGCAGGATCTCCTCGGGGTTTGCCTTGTACTTGGCGAAGATCTCCGCGTTCACGAACAGATAGAGCTTGCCGTCGACGATATCGGCATAGCGTGGATCGCCGTCGAGCTTCTTGCCGATCGCCACGGCGAAGGCGCAGAAGCCGCCGTATTGCGGCATGTATTTCTCGGGTGCCGCCGCGAATTTCTCGGCGCTGAGGGCGGAGCCGAAGTAGTAGGAGACGCCGTCATGCTCGACCGTATAGGCGGCGTCGCCCTCGGCGACCGCGTTCAGGGTCGACAGTGCCACGGTGTCGACACCGCGCAGGGCGAGCGGGGTGCCGGCCAGCGTCGGCGCGGTGGTGACGTTGTATTCGTCCGCCGCGACGGCCGGCAGGGCGGCCATGCAGGCCAGAACGGCAGCGGACATCAGGGTGAAGGTGGATTTGGTGATCATCGGTCTTTCCTCTGGTTGGGCCAGGAACTGGCGGTTTCCCTCGGCAGCGTGCCTTCGGGATCAGGTGGTCTCCGGGCCGCCGCCGGCCGGGCGGTGGGCGCGGAGAGGAATGGGGCGGTTTGGCCGGCCCCGGCAGGGACATGAGGACAGGTGCCGGGGCCGGACCGGGGGAGCCGGCGCCCCGCGCTCCGGGCAATCAACGGGCGGGGCGGCCGGCGGCGGCGAAAGGTCGGCCCATCAGGCAAAGGCCGCCTCCCACCGCGTTCACATGCCGTAGGCGGCCTTGATGGCGCGCAGGGTGTTTTCGGTGTTGTCCACCGCGCTCGCGATCATCCGGAAATTGGTCAGCGCGGCGGCGTAGCCGTCATAAAAGTCGGTGATCGCGCCGGCGGTGGCGTCGGTCACCACCATCACCTCGAACCCGGCCTCGATCAGCGCGCGCATGTGCGATTCCGTGCAGAGGTTCGAGGACATGCCGCCGAGGATCACCTTGTCGATCCCCGCCTTGCGCAGCTGCAGCACCAGATCGTTGCTGTCGGGGCCGTAGACCTTGTGCGGGCTGGTCACCACGGTGCGGCCGTTGTCGATATAGGGCTTGTAGATCTCCAGCCAGTCGGCGCCGGAACCCTCGAACCCGGTCAGATCCAGCGCCGAGGGGCGGTCGAACATGCCGATATCGTGCATCAGGCGTTCCAGCGTGCCCTCGAAATGCCATTCGTGATCGTGTTCGTAGTAGTAGTGCGGCGAGACGAAGACGGGCATGCCGGTGCGGTCGGCCGCATCGAACAGCGCCTTGAGGTTCCCGACGGTGCCATTCTCGGTAACGCTGCGGCCGACGACGCCCCAGGTCACGCCGTCGGGCGAGAGAAAGTCGTTCTGCGGGTCGGTGATCACGATGGCGGTGTCGCCCTTGGTCACCTCGAACCCCGGCATCGGCAGGCCGTCGTTCATCGGCGGCATGGTCGCGGTCGCCGCCCGCATCTCGGACTGCTGGGCGAGGGCCGGGGCGGAGCCGAGGCCGAGGATCAGGGCGCCGGCGGCCATGGTTGCGCCGGCGCCGAGGCAGGCGGCCGCCAGCGTCAGTCCGGCCCGGCGGGCGTGGTTCATCAACGTCATGGTCTTTCTCCATTTTGCGCGCCGCGCTGGCGCAGTTGCCAATCCCACCCGCGGGGCAGGGTCATGAATTCGGTAAACTCGCTTCCTTCCGGCCCGCTCAGGCGGGGGGCATCAGGGCACAGGGAACCGGGGCCGGCCGGGCCTCAGGCATCGCCGCCGACCCGGCTGCCGTCCTCTGGCTCCTCCCCCCGGTCGGCCGCGGCGGTGTCGCGGGCGGCCAGCGCGGCCTCCAGTTCGGCGATGCGGGCATCGCGGTCGGCCAGCAGGGTGGCGACGCGGGCGAGGTCGATCCGGCGCGGGATGTGCGGCGGGCAATTCTGATCCCAG
>JBFXGQ010000357.1:0-5312 GCA_050177915.1 Pseudodonghicola sp.
GAAGAACTCCCATGAACCCGCGAATATCGCCGAGGAGGACAGCGAAACCCCCTATCTCACCGGCCGGGGGATCGAGTTCATGGAGGGCCACGATGGCCCCTGGTGCTGTCACCTCAGCTATATCAAGCCGCATTGGCCCTATATCGTGCCGGAGCCCTATGCCGCGATGTACGGGCCGGAGCATGTGCAGCCGGTGGTCCGTTCCGACGCCGAACGCCAGAACGCCCATCCGGTGTTCCGCTATTTCATGGACACCAAGGTGGGTGAGACCTTTTCCCGTCAGGAGGTGCGCGAGGCGGTGATCCCCGCCTATATGGGGCTGATCAAACAGGCCGACGATCAGATGGGGCGGCTGTTCCAATGGCTGGAGGAGACCGGCCGGATGCAGGACACGATGATCGTGCTGACCTCCGATCACGGCGATTTCCTCGGCGATCATTGGATGGGGGAGAAGACGTTTTTCCACGACGCCTCGACCAAGGTGCCGCTGATCATCTACGACCCCAGCCCGGAGGCCGACGTCACCCGCGGCACGGTCTGCGACGCGCTGGTCGAATGCATCGACTTCGCGCCGACCTTTGTCGAGGTCGCCGGCGGCACCCCCGCCAGCCATATCCTCGAAGGCGAAAGCCTGCTGCCGATCCTGCATGGCGCGCGGGTGGAGACGCTGCGCGACTACGTCATCTGCGAATACGACTTCTCCGCCACGCCGGTGGCGCATCTGCACGATGTGGCGGTGCGCGATGCGGTGATGTTCATGGTCGCCACCAAACGCTGGAAGCTGATCCATTTCGAGGGCGGCCATCGGCCGATGCTGTTCGATCTGCAGGCCGATCCGCAGGAACTGACCGATCTGGGCGACAGCGAGGATCACGCCGGGGTGATTGCCGAGATGTACGACAAGCTCTTTGCCTGGGCGCGGCGGCAATCGCAGCGCACCACGCGCAGCGAGGCGCAGCTGCGGGAGATGCGCACCAAGTCCCGCGGGCGCGGTGTGGTGATCGGCATCTATGACGAGAACGACATGCCGCTGGAGCTGACGGTGAAATACCGCGGTCGCAAGGCGCCGGACATGCGGCACCGAGGCGACAGCTGACGAGACCGGCGCCGCGCCCGATGCGGGTCTTCATCTGGCTGAGGCCGTGCCGGGACTCGGCGCGGTCCGCCTGCGGATGGGGCCGATCTGCCCGACGATCCCCCCGACGATCCCCCCGACGATCCCCCTGACGATCCGCGCGCCCGATTCGCCTCTCGGCGCTTTGCCAGCGTGCCCCGGGAGGGCTGAGCCCCATCATGGCGGATTGGCTGTCCGGCGCCGCCATTGCGGTTCGGCGACGGTGCCCTGGCCGGCCAGCCCCTTGTTTTTCCACAGCTAAGACCGCCGGGGCGCGCGCGATGCGCGGCCTGCGCCGCGGCATCTTCCAGCACGCGCATCGGGGCGGACCGCGGTCTGCCCCGTTTCTTTTGTTGACAGCCTGCCGCGGTCTTGGCTGTAATGACCTAAATACGGTCATAATGACCGATAATCGGATACAAGGACGAAGATGTCAACCGATATCAGCCTCTCGGCCGGAAAGGCGCTCGAAATCTTCCGGTTCCTTTGCGAGACCGGGCAGCCCTGTTCGCTGGCCACCATCAGCAAGGCCTCGGGCTATCCCAGAACGGTTGCGGTGCGCATGGTCGCCACGCTGGAGCATTACGGCTTTGTCCTGCGCGACAGCGAGACCGGGCAATTCTCGGTCAGCCCGCTGGTGCTGCATCAGGTGCAGAAGGGCTTGGCGCACAACCCGGTGCTCTCCCGCGTCGACATGATCATGCAGGAGGTGGTCAAGCGCACCGGCGATTCCGTCATCTACGTGATCCCCGACGGCAACCGGGCGCTGGTGATGAACCGGGTCGAGGGCTCGTCCGACATGAAGATCCTCACCTCCGAAGTGGGGATGGAGCTGCCGCTCCATTGCGGCGGCGCGCCGCTGGCGATCCTGGCGCATTCCGACGCGGCTTTCGTCGACAGCTATCTTGCCGGCCCGCTGGCGCGGCGGACCAAGGCGACGGTGACCGACCCCGAGGAGATCCGCCGCATGCTGCCCGAGATCCGCGCACGCGGCTACGCCGTCGGGCGCGAGGATCTGTTCGACTATCTGGTGGCGGTGGGGGTGCCGATCTTCGGGCCTCGCGGCGAACTGGCCGGGGCGATCAGCACCGGCGACATCTCGCAGAAATACCCGCCCGAGCGGGTCGCGCAGGTGGGGCGGATCCTGGTCGAGATCACCAACAGCTTCTGAGCCGGCAGGATGCCGCAGGCGGGGCAAGGACTTTCACGAAAAGACGGGACGGAAAGACGGATGAGAACAGCAAGACATCAGGCGATGGTTGTCGCACCGCAGCCGGAGGCGGCCGAGGCGGGGACCGAGATCCTGCAGGCGGGCGGCAATGCCGTCGACGCCGCCATCGCCACCGCCTTCGTTCAGGGGGTGGTCGATCCGCTGATGTGCGGCATTGCCGGCTTCGGCAGCATGGCGGTGTTCCGGGCGGCGGACCGGACCCATGAATATGTCGACTTCCACGCCCCGGCGCCGGCCGCCGCGACGCCCGACATGTGGGCAGATCTGATCGAGGGCGAGGCGCGCGACGGCTTCGGCTTCACCCTCAGGGGCAATGTGAACGACATCGGCTATCAGTCGATCTGCGTGCCGGCCTCGCTCAGGGCCTATGCGGTGGCGCATCAGCGCCATGGCCGGCTGCCCTGGGCCGAGCTGCTGGCGCCGGCGATCGACTGGGCGCGCAAGGGCTGGCAGGTGCGGCCGCATGTGCACGAATTCTGGTCCGCCCCCAGCGAGATGGGGCGCGTCGCCAACCACGAGCGGATCAGCCGCGACGCCTCGGCCCGCGCGCTCTATTGCCGTGCCGACGGCTCGCCCAAGCTGGTGGGAGACGAGGTGCGCAACCCCGATCTCGCCGCGACGCTCGACGCCATCGCCAGGGGCGGCGCCGATGTCTTCTACACGGGCGAGATCGCCGCGGCGATCGCGGCCGACATGCAGGCGCATGACGGGCTGATCTCGGCGGCGGATCTGGCGGGCTATGCGCCGAAGATCACCGCGCCGCTGTCGACCCGCTACCGCGGCTTCGAGGTGACCTCGAACCCGCCGCCGGGCGGCGGGCTGATGCTGATCGAGATGCTGAACATCCTGGAGAACTTCGACCTGGCGGCGATGGGGCACAACAGCCCGGATTATGTCCGCACCGTCGCCGAGGCGATGAAACACGCCACCATCGACAAGGACGGCCGCATCGGCGACCCGGAGTTCATCGAGGTTCCGGTCGAGAAGCTGATGTCGAAAGCCTACGCCCGCGAGCTGGCCGACCGCATCCGGGCGGGCGAGAAGGCCGATGTGCCGCGGTTCTCGCCCGAGGCCCCGTGCAAGGACACCACCCATCTGTCGGTGATCGACGCCGAGGGGAACTGCGTGTCGATGACCCATTCGCTCGGCATGCCCTCGGGCGTGATCACCGCCGGGCTGGGGTTCCAGTACAATGGCTGCATGGGCGTCTTCGACCCGCGCCCGGGGCGGGCCGGCTCGATCGCGCCGGGCAAGGCGCGGTTCAGCTCGATCTGCCCGTCGATCATCTTCCGCGACGGCGCCCCCTATGTGGTCATCGGCGCGCCGGGGGCGACGCAGATCGCCATGGGCGTGCTGCAGGCGGTGCTCAATATCCTCGATTTCGGCGCCTCGATGTCCGAGGCGGTGGCGCTGCCACGGTTCTCTGCCACCAGCAACGCCATCGACGTGACCAACCGGATCCCGCGCCGGGTGACCCGGGTGCTGGAGGCGGAGGGCTATCCCGTCATCCGCAGCGCCAAGAGCTTCGGCGTGGCCTGGGTGCACGGCATCCGGGTGACCGGCGATGGCCTCGAAGGCGGCGCCGATCCCGGCGCCGACGGCGTCGCCCTCGCGTGCTGAACGCGGGGCCGCAACGAACCGGTCCCAAAGAACCGGCCCCAAGGAACCGGTCGCGGCGCGGGATCACCCGCGCGCCGCGGCCCCGACGCAACGAACAACCAACAAGGGATTCTGACATGAAAACGACCAAGGCCCTGCTCTGCGCCTCTGTGCTCAGCCTCGCCACCCCGCTGGCGGCGGAACAGCTGACCGGCTCGATCTGGTTCCCCGAAACCCATCCGATCGTCGCCGAGGGCTATATCGCGCTGGCCGACCGGATGAAGGCGGAAACCGGCGGCGCGCTGACGATGCAGGTCTATACCGGCACCTCGCTGCTGCCGCCGGTGGCGCATCTGTCCGGCCTCACCGACGGCATCGTCGACATGACCTATCACGCCGGTACCTACACGCCGTCGGACCTGCCCGAGGACAACACCATCGCGGCGCTGGCGATCAGCCTGCCCAACAGCATGGCGACCGCGCTGGCGGTGGGCGAGTTCTATCTGACCGATCCCGACATGCAGGCAATGTTCAAGCGTCTGGGCATCGTCTTCCTCGGCTCCTATGCCTCGCCGCAATATGTGATGATGTGCTCCTCCAAGGTGCAGACGCTGGACGAGATCCGCGGCAAGAAGCTGCGGATGCCCAGTCCGATGCACGCCGCCTGGGCCGAAAGCGTCGGCGCGGTGCCGGTCAACGTCCCCTCGTCCGAGATGTTCTCGGGGCTTGAGAAGGGGCAGCTCGACTGCGCCATCAACGCCGCCAACGACATGAAGGCGCGGTCGCTGTGGGATGTGGCGAAATACACCACGCTGCTGGAGCTGGGACCCTATTACGCCGGCTGGCTGCACGCGATGTCGGCGCCGCGCTGGGAGGGGCTGAGCGTCGAGGATCGCGCGGTTCTGTTCAAGCTGATCCCCGATGCGGTGGTCGCGTCGACGATCGCCCAGCGGGTGGCGGTGGACGAGGCGATCGCCGAGGCGCCCGAGCATGGCGTCGCGGTGCTGGAGCCGGCGGCGGACCTGCAGCAGAGCCTGGACGGTTTCGTCGCCAACAACCTGACCGCGCTGACCATCGCCACCGGCGAGAAGCTGAAGGCCAGCGATCTCGCCGGGCTGGTGGCGCGGTTCCAGCAGGTCTACGCCAAATGGGACGCGCGTCTGGCCGAACTGCCCGCCGACGACCCGGAGGCGATCAAGGCCGCCTTCCGCAGCGAGGTCTATCAAAAGCTCGATCCGGCGAAATACGGCCTCTGAGCCGGGCCGAACACCATCCCGGAGGCCGCTATGGGTCATGCAGTCGATAAACTTCTTCTGGTCGTTGCGCGCGTTCTGATGGCGGTCGCGGGGATCGGGCTGGTTCTGATGA
>JBFXGQ010000358.1:0-5310 GCA_050177915.1 Pseudodonghicola sp.
GTGCCATGGCGGTTCTTCTCCGCGCCCGAGCGCGGCTCGGTCACCGGCAATTTCGCCATGGTCGAGGGCGCCAGTCGTGCCGACACGCTGGCGATGATGCGCGTGCTGCAGCGCGCCACCGAGGATCTGGGCAAGCAGTATGAAGAGCGGTACGGCCGCAACCCGCTGGACTTCGTCATGGCCGAGATCGGCGGCAACGCCGGCCGGGCGCTCGACGGGGCGGATACTAAGGACCCCGATCTGCTGGGCGGCATCAGTATCGAGCTGATCGACGCAGACCTGCGGCCCTATTCCAGCTTTGCCTTCGTGGCCGAGCTGCAGGATAGCGTGCGCCGCCATCCGATGACCGAGGTCATCAGTTTCCGCGGCTGGCGTTCCGGCCCCGGCGGTGACGCGCTGGACGTGCAGTTCTATGGCGCCGATGTCGATACGCTGAAGGCCGCCAGCCAGGACCTGCAGGCGGCGCTGCTGCGCTACCCCGAGGTTTCGGCGGTGGAGGACAACCTCTCCTACGACAAGGAGGAGCTGGTGCTCGACCTCACCGCGCAGGGGCAGGCGCTGGGCTTCACCACCGACACGTTGGGCCGCGCCCTGCGCCACCGGCTGAACGGGATCGAGGCGGCGACCTATCCCGACGGGCCGCGCAGCGCCGCGATCCGGGTCGAGCTGCCCGAGCAGGAGCTGACCGCCGATTTCCTCGACAGCACCCAGATGCGCGCGCCCAGCGGCATCTATGTGCCGCTGGCCGATATCGTCAGCGTCATCCACCGCAGCGGCTTTTCCACCGTGCGGCGCGAGAACGGGCTGCGCGAGATCAGCGTGACCGGCGATATCTCCGAGGACGACCCGGCGCGCGCGGCCGAGATCCAGACCGCGCTGCAGCAGGAGATCCTGCCGAAGATCGCCAGCGAGCGGCAGGTGGAATGGCGCCTGTCGGGGCTGAGCGAGCAGGAGAACGAATTCCTCGCCGATGCGCGCATCGGGCTGATCCTGTGCCTGACCGGCATCTATCTGGTGCTGGCCTGGGTGTTTGCCAGCTGGACCCGGCCGCTGGTGGTGATGGCGGTGATCCCCTTCGGCCTGGTCGGCGCGATCTGGGGCCATTACATCTGGGACGTGCCGATGAGCATGTTCACCGTGGTGGGGCTGTTGGGCATGACCGGGATCATCATCAACGATTCCATCGTGCTGGTGTCGACCATCGACGAATACGCGCGCGACCGCGGGCTGATCCCCTCGATCATCGATGCCGCCGCCGACCGGCTGCGGCCGGTGCTGTTGACCACGCTGACCACCGTGCTGGGGCTGGCGCCGCTGCTCTACGAGCAGTCGCAGCAGGCGCAGTTCCTGAAACCCACGGTGATCACGCTGGTCTACGGGCTGGGCTTCGGCATGGGGCTGGTGCTGCTGGTGGTGCCGGCGCTGGTGGCGATGCAGCAGGATATCTCGCGCCCGCTGACCGCGTTGCGCCGTGCCGCCTTCAGCCCCAACCGGGCGCTGCGCGGGGCGGTGGCGGGCACCGGCGCGGCGCTGCTGGGCTGGCTCGGGGCGACGATGGGCTGGGTGCTGGTCGCGGGCGCGCTGCCCGGCTGGCTGACCGCGGCGCTGCCGCTGCTCGACGGGCGGGACCCGCTGCGCGCGGCGCTGCTGCTGTTCGTCGTGGGCGCGGCGGTGATCGTGCTGGCGGCCTATCTGCTGGCGGCGCTGGCCTATGCCAGATCGGCGCGCAGGGCCTGAAGCCGGGCCAGCGCCAGATCCATCACCTCGGCCACCTGGGCGCTCATCGGCAGCTCGCCGGCGCGGATCCGGGCGCAGGGAAACCAGGCGGCATCGGCCACGTCGTCGGCGGCGGCCAGGGTGCCGCTGGGATCGGCGCAGAGCACCGCGGCCAGCAGGTAATGCACCAGCACGCGACCGTCGCCGTCATGGCGGATCACATCGACATTGGTGAGATAGCCGAGCGCCCGGGCGTTCAGCCCGGTCTCCTCCTGCAGTTCGCGGCAGGCGGCGGCCAGCGCGGTCTCGCCCGGCTCCACATGGCCGCCGGGAAAACCCCAGAGGCCGGCATCGGGGGATTTCTTGCGCTGCGCCAGCAGCACATGGTCGTCCTGCACCAGCACCGCGATCGCGCCCAGACGGGGGGAGACGCTCATCCCCGGCCGTCCGCGTCGCAGCCGCGGATATCCACCGCGCGGCTGCTGCCCAGCACGGTGATCCGCAGCGCCGAACGGTCCAGCGCGAAGGCGCCACCGCTCTCGCTGACCAGTTCGCTCGCCGCGATCAGCGTGTCGCCCTGTCGCCGCGTCTCGGCCTCGGAGGCCCAGATCCCCGGCGCGCCGGGTTCGATCACTACCACCTCCTGGCCGCCGGCGGAGGGCATGGTGATCCGCGCCTCGACCCGCAGCCCGTCCGCGGTGGGGGTGAGGCGGCAGGCGGCGGCGCGCACCCCGGCCTCTGCCGCCGAATAGGGCCGCTGCGCCAGGGCGGCGGCGATCGCCGGATTGCGGCCGGCCTTGGGGTCGATCTGATGGTCGATGTCCAGCTGGCCGGGCACGCAGATATCGCTGCAAAGCCCGATCTCCATATGGCCGCGCAGCCGCACTGGCTGGCCGTCCCTGGCGGGCGTCACCTCGATCGGCAGCACCAACTGGTGCTTGTATCCGATGGTCTGCATGCCATTGGCCTCAAACACCTGCGGCGCCGGCCAGGTCATCGCCAGGTCGCGCAGGTTGCGCGAGCCGCGCCAGTCGAAGCTGGGCGGCACGCCGGCGTCTCCGGGGGCGCGCCAATAGGTCTTCCAGCCGTCCGACAGGGTCAGCCGCAGCGCCGCCATATAGGTGCCGCGCGCGGTGGGGCCGCCGTCCAGCACCTCGATCCGCACCAGATCGTTGAGAAGGTCGGTCTGCGCAGCGGCGGGCCGCGCCAGCGCCGGGGCCAGGGCGGCGCAGGCGGCAAGGAACAGGGCGAAGGGTCTCAGCATGATCCATAGATGGCGTGTCGGGCGGGGAATGCCAAGTCACGTCCCTGTCAATACTCGGGATTCGGGTCCGCGGCGGGGCGGCAGCGGGATACCGCCGGTCGCACGACCGCCGGCATGTGGCCTTGCACCCGGCCGGTGCCGGGTCCATGTTCAGGGCAGACCCCTGTGATATCAGCGGAAAAGAGCTTCCATGGACCTGACCGGCAAACTTCTGATCGCCATGCCCGGAATGGGCGACCCGCGGTTCGAACGTTCCGTGGTGTTTCTGTGCAGCCACGGCGACGACGGCGCGATGGGACTGATCGTGAACAAGCCCGCGCGCGACGTGCGGTTCTCCGATCTGCTCGACCAGCTGGACATCACGCCGGACCGGCCCGAGCGCGGCGCGATGCCGGTGCATTTCGGCGGCCCGGTCGAGACCGCGCGCGGCTTCGTGCTGCATTCCGCCGAATACGAGGCCAATCTGCATTCGATGAAGGTCTCGGACGGCTTCAGCATGACCGCGACGATGGATGTGCTGGAGGATATCGCCCACGGCCGCGGGCCGCGGCAGGCGCTGCTGATGCTGGGCTATGCCGGCTGGGGTCCCGGGCAGCTGGAGGGCGAGATCGGCATGAACGGCTGGCTCACCGCCGAGGCCGATCCCGATCTGATCTTTTCCGACTACGACGCCGGCAAATGGGAGGCCGCGCTGCGGTCGCTGGGCGTCGATCCGCTGAGCCTGTCGGCCAGCGCCGGCCGGGCCTGAGCGCGCTCGGGCTCGGGGCTCCGGCTCAGTCGCGCGGCGCGGCGGCGCGGCGCAGCCGGTCGTTGATCGCAGCCCCCAGCCCGCGATCGGGGATCGGCGCCACCGCGATGGGCGCGCCGCGGGCATCCAGCGCATGCAGATGACCGAAGAGATTGGCCGCCGCCTCGGCCAGATCGCCGGCGGCGGACAGGTTCAGGTCGCAGTCCATCGCGCCGAAGCCCAGGAACAGCTCGCCGGGCTGCGGTGCCGGGGCATCGAGCCGCACCCGCGCGGCGGGGGCGTAATGCGAGGTCAGCTGTCCCGGCGCGTTGATCGCGGCAGCGCCGGCGCGACGGGCCAGCGGCTGGCCCAGCACCGCCTCGATCGCCTCGGCGGCCAGCCCGCCGGGGCGCAGCAGCACCGGCCCGTCCGCAAGCCCCAGAATCGTCGATTCCACCCCCACGCTGCAGGGGCCGTCATCGACCACCGCCGCGATTCGGCCCTCAAGCCCCGCCAGCACATGCGCCGCCGTGGTCGGGCTGATCCGGCCGGAGGGGTTGGCCGAGGGCGCCGCCACCGGCCCGCCGAAGGCGCGCAGCAGCTTCTGTGCGGTGGGATGCGCCGGCACCCGCACCGCCAGCGTGTCGAGCCCGGCGGTGGTCAGCCCGGATATCCCGTGGCCGGGTTTCAGCGGCAGCACCAGCGTCAGCGGTCCGGGCCAGAAGGCGCGCGCCAGCCGCGCGGCCAGATCGCTCCAGACCACATGTTTTTGTGCCGCTTCGGCATCGGCCACATGGGCGATCAGCGGGTTGAAGCTGGGCCGGCCCTTGGCGGCATAGATCGCCGCCACCGCACGGCCATTGCAGGCATCCGCCCCGAGGCCGTAGACTGTCTCGGTCGGGAAGGCGACCAGCTCGCCCGCGCGCAGCAGCCGGGCGGCGCGGTCCAGATCCGGATCGCTGGCGGTCAGGCGCAGGGTGTGGCTCGGGCTCATGACTATGACGCGGCGTTTTGGTTGCTTGAATGCTTAGGACAGCTAGGTATCTACCCAGCCTGAGCCATAGCGGTGCCGCCGGTCGAAGCCAAGCCCACCCGGGCCGCGCCGCACAAATACAAGAGGACGTCAATGCCCTATCGCGCGCCTGTATCCGAATACGAATTCCTGTTCCGCCATGTGGTCGGTTACGACCAGATCGTCGCGACCGACCGCTTTGCCGAGGCGGACACCGATGTGGTGTCGGCCATCCTGACCGAAGCCGGCAAGATGTGCGAAGAGGTGATGGCGCCGCTCAACCGCAACGGCGACCTGACCCCGGCCAAGCTGGAAAACGGCGTGGTGCGCACCAGCCCCGGTTTCGCCGAGGGCTTCCGCGCCATCGCCGAGGGCGGCTGGATCGGCATGAGCGCGCCGCAGGAACACGGCGGCATGGGCCTGCCGATGACGCTGACCAGCTCGGTCAACGAGATGATGAGCGCCGCCTGCCTGGCGCTGCAGCTGGCGCCGCTGATGAGCCAGGGCCAGATCGAGGCGCTGGAACATCACGCCTCCGACGCGCTGAAGGAACTCTATCTGCCCAAGCTGATCTCGGGCGAATGGACCGCC
>JBFXGQ010000359.1:0-5310 GCA_050177915.1 Pseudodonghicola sp.
GCTGTTCAGCCTTGCCCAGGTCGTCAAGGCTGAACAGCTCGTCCGGGGTGCTCTTGCCGTCCTGGTTCAGGTCGCGCCAGACCACCAGATCGGACCAGATCGCATCGTTCGCGTCGATCCGGCCGTTGCCGTCGTCGTCATATTGTTCGAGATCGTCGAAGGCGTTGACGGTGTCATTGCCGAACAGCTCTGCCTGGGTGTTGATCGCCCCGTCGCCGTCCAGGTCCCGCGCCAACAGCCCGTCATCGGGATCGACCCAGCCGGTCGAGGTGGCGATCCCATTGCCCTGCCGGTCGAAGAACACCAGGGGCGCATTCATCTGCGTCAGCTCGACCCCGTCGCCGTCGAGGTCGATCACGATGGGGTCGGACAGCCCCGGATTGTCGGGCGAGGAGCTGCGCGACTGCGAGACGCCGCCGCTGCTGTGGCTGCCGTGGGCGAATTCGTCGACGAAATAGCCTGCGGCGGCTTTCTGGCCCTTGGGCATGTCGACGAAGCTCTGGATCTTGTCATGCGCCGTCTGCGCCTTGCTGGAGATCTCCGGCAGCGCGACGTTGATCATGTCGTTGATCTCGCCCAGCAGGACGCTGATGAAGCCCAGCCCGGCGCCGGCCAGCGCGGTGGGCGGGAACAGCCCCAGCAGCGTGCTGACCACGCTCAGCGCCGCCTGCAGCCCGTCGGCGCGCTGCTTGATCTCGAGCGCGGCGTCGTACCACGCCCGCGAGGCGCCGATTTCCAGCGATCCCGCCTGGTCGAATTCCGAATTGTACTTCACGTTGTAATGCGGCGATTGCTCGAACAGTTTCATCGACCGGTTGAGGTCCTGATAGAGCGAGGTCGCGGTCATGATGCTGCCGGCAACGGAGGAGGCCGAGGCCTCCAGCGTTTCCGCGGCATGCAGATATTGCTTCAGTCTGGGATCGGTGACGAGCTGGCCCGCCGACTGGCGCAACTGGTCGAAGGCCTGTCTTTCGACATCGGATTTGAACGTCTCGATGGCCTCATCGCCGGCCTTCTGTGAGTCCAAAAGAATCTGGTCCGCGGGATCCAGTCCCATAACGCATTCCTTTCAAAAAGTAATTTTTCGGCCAAGGCCGGGCCAAGGCCGGGATGTGAATTCAAATTCGATATAATGAGACAATCCTAGGCGGCGTTTGTCGCGTCGGGCAATAGAAAACCTGTCTCGCAGGCGGGGCAACGGGGCGGTCGGGTGGCCTGTGGCCGGCCCTGCCAGCGCCGCGAAACGGGGCTGTCTGCTCCCTCGGGCCGCGGCCGCGCGGTGCGGGCGGCGCAACGATTTTGCCCGGGACCTGCGTCCGAACGGAGGCGGCGGCTGTGGCTGAAGCCGTCGCGACGGCGGTTTGGAACCCGCGCCTATAGGTTCGCTCCGTTCAGGGTCTGGTATTGGTTATAGTCCCACGGGGGGGCAGCCCGCCGAGGTCTATATGGGGGCGGCGATGGTCATGGTCGCCATGCCGCGATCCGGCTGCGGGCATGGCGCAGGGTGCCGCCGTTGTCGCCCTGGGCCAGACCGCACCCTGCGCCCGGCGAAACGGTCGGGGGCAGGGGCGGCCAGCAGGCTCATGCCGTTCCTGGTCCAGGCCGGCTTACGACCAAGGCCCTTTCGGGGCGCGTTTTCGGACTTTGGGCACACGGCTGACCGACATGGGTTGCGCAGCGGCGCGCGGGGCCGCCGGGGATTGGTGTGCCATCGCCCGGAGCGCGGCAATCCGGTTTTCGGTTGCAGGGTGGGTCGTGAAGAGATTGTCCCGCTTGTTCGCGTGCAGCGGGTTGATGATGAACATATGCGCCGTCGCCGGGTTCTGCTCGGCCGCGGGATTGTCGATCCGGGCCGCTCCCATGGCGATCTTCTCCAGCGCCGCAGCCAGCCAGAGCGGCTGGCCGCAGATCTCGGCCCCGGCCTTGTCGGCGGCATATTCCCGCGTTCGGCTGATCGCCATCTGCACCAGCGCGGCAGCGAGCGGCGCGAGGACCATCATCAGAAGTGTTCCGATCAGCCCCAGCCGTTCCCGCGACCCGCCGAAAAAGAGCGCGAAGTTGGCCAGCATCGAGATCGCCCCGGCAAAGGTGGCGGTGACCGTCATGATCGCGGTATCGTGGTTGCGGATGTGCGCCAGCTCATGCGCGATCACGCCGGCCAGTTCCTCGCGGCTCAGGCTGCGCAGCAGGCCCGAGGTTACCGCCACCGCCGCATTGGCAGGGTTGCGTCCGGTGGCAAAGGCATTGGGTTGGGGCGTGTCGATCAGGTAGACCTTGGGCGCGGGCAGGCCGGCGTTGCGCGCAAGCCCGGCCACCATGTCATGCAGGCCCATCCGATCGCCGGGCGCCACCGGCTGCGCATTGTGCATGCGCAGGACCATGCGGTCCGAGTTCCACCAGGTGAAGACGTTCATCGCGGCCGCAACCACCAGGGCGATCACCGCGCCGCCGGACCCGCCGATCAGGTAGCCCACGCCCATGAAGAGCGCGGTCATCGCCGCCATCAGCATCGCTGTCTTTAGATAGCCCATCCTTGTCTCCGGAACCTCAACTCACGTCAGTCAAGGAGATATGGCGACGTTTCCAACGGGGGCAAGTCTCTGCGACACCGCTCCGCCGACCCGACGCCGAAGGGGCGGCGGGCCGCCCGGTCGCGCCGATCCAGAATTGAGCGAGCGTTCTCCTGCGGGCGCATCCAAATGCACAATCCCGACGCCGCGCCGGTCGGCACCGACGACTGCTGCGAGGGCGTGCCCCCCAAAGAGCCGGAATTCGTCCATGGCATCAGGACCCGCGCAAGCGGCTGCCCTTGCGCCGCCCACCGCCTCTAGGTACCTCGGGCATTGCTGGTCGCGGGCGCCAGCACGCCTTGATAATGCACCAGCAACGCCCGGGTCAGAGGGGCGCGCAGCTCGACATCGAAGTGAAACTGGCCATTTCGCGCATATTCCCTGGCTTCGGACACGGGGAGCAGCCAGAGCGGGAGCGGCAGGGGCCCGAGGCGTCCACCGACGACCGGAAAGTTCAGCGCGCCATCCCGCACGTTCAAACCCAGCCGGAACGTGAACGGGCCAAAGCGTTCGGTCATGCCCTGCGGGGTGGCGGCGAGGCCTGAGCGAAACGTGCTGGCGCCAAACCTGCGGTGCCAGGTTTCGCCCCGTGCGGTCGCCCTCTTGACCACCTCGACGGCCATATTGTCGCCCGTTGGCGGGAACCCGAAGATCCGGCTTAACAGGCGGCTCCAGAGACTCTGACCGCGGCGCACCGATGCATGGCCCTGCCAACGGCTGACGTCCGCGGTCCGATGCGTGGCCTGAACGGCGTCGGGCAGCCTGTCGAAGGCGGACCCCAGAACGCCCGGGAAAAGTGGTACGAAGGGCGTGCTGATCCGTTCGGTTCGCACCTGCAGATCGGCCATGGCGGCCTCGGCCTCCGCCAATGTGATCGCTTCCAGCGCCGCCCCCGCCCCGACGGGCAAGACCGCGCGCCGCAACAGCGCCCGTGCCGCGATCGCAGGGATAAACGGGCCGTCGCCGTCCTCGGCCAGCAGACGCCAATAGCGCCGCTCCTGCCCAACGATCACCATCACCGACATCCCGCCCCGCCCGCTGCCGAAGGGCGCCAGCAGATCGGCGGCCAGCTTGAAACCGCGCAGGACCGGCGGGCTGATCGGGACCGGCAGCCAGCGCCTCACCTGCGCAAAGGCCCAAAGCCCATAGCGCATCAGGGCCAGTTCGAGCCCGGCCCGGAACAGCACCGTCTCGGCACCGAAATGGGCCGGAAACAAGGTCAGATCCGGCACCTCGATCTGCCATCCCTGCCGGACCAGCCGATCTGGCAGACGATAGGTTCGAGGATCGGACCAGCCTGTCGTCCGGGTCCAGGCTCCTCCCCGCCAGACCTGCATCGGGCGCCCTGCCTGCGCCAGGATCGAGGCCATGACCGAAAGCCCGCGCGGGCTGCGGTTGCCGGGCAGGATGGCGCTGTCGATGACCCGCGGCGTGGCGTCGCCGGTCAACGCCCGCACGGCCGCACTGGACAGCGCCGGAACCGAGGACAGGCCGGAGAGCACGCAGCGCCCGGCGGCTCTGGCGTCGTCATCGAGCGCCGAGATCCCGACGCAAAACGCTGCGTTGTCGGACAGATCGAGATAGTGCAGCCCGGCCTTCAACGCGGCGCGGGCCAGCCGGTAGGGATCGGCGCCGTAGGCATGGAATGGGCCGGCGGCATCGACCAGAACGTCATGGCCGCGCAGCCCCTGCAAGTCGCCATCCCGGTCCATCCGCAGGGCATCGCAGTGCAGCTCATCTGCCAGGGCCCGGGCGGATCCCAGATTGCGCCCGGCAATCGTGACCTGATGCCCGTCGCGCACCAGCAGACGCGCGAGGCGCGAGCCGAACACGCCCGTTCCGCCAAGCAACAGCACTTTCATCGCAGACGTCTTTTCCGAAAGGCGGCAGCCGGTCGCGCGCATCGTTCGGTGCGCCCGACCCGCGCGTGGCGATTGCGCGCCCGCCGTCGGCAAAACCGATCACGCAGCGGCTTGGGCCCGAGGCGCAAGACCGCCGTCACGCGCGCCCCGCCACCGAACCGTCGATCTGCGTGCAATGCCGCCTCGAAATCGACATGCGGCCGACCTGCGTCGAGAAACGGCCAGCGTGCCGGACCCGCAGACCGCACCCCGTAGTGGCGCCGCAGCGCCGAGCCCGGCAGCGTTCGGACCGGGCTGATCCGCAGGGGGGCACTCCGATCCAAGCGACGAACCGGGCGCCCGCCCCAGCTGAAGATGGCGCATTCAGCGCCCATCACCGCGACTGGTGCGGCATCGTCGAAATCAGGAAGCGCCGGATCGTCACGAAAAGAACAGGGCGTGGTCATGATGCGCGGATCATCCGCGATGCCGCTGCCTCGTGCAATCCCCAAACGGGCGCATCCGCGACGGCACGCGGCGCGGGCGCGACACCAGACCGGGTGGAGAACGACCGGACAAGGCCTTCAGCGCGCGTCTTCGCACGTCCTGCGGTATTGGTGTCAAACGACACACCTGTCGCACTGAGCACCTCCCCGAAAATCGGACAGTGACGGACGCTACGATCTGACGTCTGCTGGTCTCCAGGAACGAGGAGATCAGACCATGTCGAAACGCAGGAACCATGGTGCGGGCTTCAGGGCTCGCGTGGCGATGGAAGCCGTGAAGGGCGAGCGCACCGTGTCGGAGCCGGCCGCGGAATACGGCGTGCATCCGACGATGATCCATCAATGGAGCGAGCCATGGTCCGCCATTGGTCCGAGGCCGATCCCGAACGGGAT
>JBFXGQ010000360.1:0-5307 GCA_050177915.1 Pseudodonghicola sp.
GGTCGAAGATCATCGGATCATGTAGACCTTCTTGATGGTCTCGTGGACGGTGCAGGTGCCCTTCCAGTCCTGCGGGAAAAAGGCGGCGGTGTCGGGGGTGATCTCGATCACCTCGCCGCTCTCATGCACATAGGTGCAGCGCCCTTCGAGGAAATGGCAGAACTCGTCACGGGTGACGTGGCAGTCCCATTTGCCGGGGGTGCAGATCCACAGGCCGCATTCGCTTTCGCCATTCGGCCCCTTGTAGAGCAGCTTGCCCGAGGTGTGGCTTTCACCCTCGATCATCGTGGGGATGATGCCCCAATCCACCGTATCGGTGATGTCGAGGGGCTTGTTCATTACCGGTGTCGTCATGGGATCAGCTCAGCATATAGATGTTGCGGATGGTGTCGTGGATGGTGCAGTCGCCCGTCCAGCCGGCGGGAAACAGCACGCAGGTGCCGGCGGTGACCTCGATCGCCTCGCCGCTGTCCGAGGTATAGGTGGCGGCGCCGGCGACGAAATGGCAGAATTCGTCGCGCGGGATCGACAGCCGCCAGCGACCCGGGGTGCAGACCCAGATGCCGGTCTCTGGGATATCGCCCGGCCCCTTGAACAGGAGCCGCCCCGAGGAATGGGATTGCCCCTCGATCATGTCGGGCTGATCGCCCCAGTCGACCAGATCGTCGAAGGTCGTGGCGCCGGGGATATGCGGGGCAGAGCTGTCGCGCGTCATTTCGATGCCAGATCGACCAGGATCTTGGCCGCCTTCTCCTGCCCGTTCTGTGCCTGCATATGGGCTGAGGCGGCGGCGAGGCGCGCGGCCATGGCCTGATCGCTCAGGCAGGCCTCGATCTTCTCGATCATCTCCTCGTCGGTCCAGTCGTAGCGTTCCGAGCGCAGGCCATGGCCGGTCTCCTGCACCCGCATGGCGTTGTCGTGACCGTCCCAGACATAGGACATGATGATCGCCGGCTTGCCGAAATAGAGGCATTCGGTGAAGGAGTTGTTGCCGCCGTGGTGGATCACCGCATCGACCTGCGGGATCACCGAGGGTTGCGGGAACCAGCTGTCGATGATCACGTTGTCGGGGATGCCGGTATAGTCGTCCTTGTAGTCGCCGACATTGACCAGCGCGCGATAGCGGGTCTTGCCGATCAGCGCGATCAGCCGTTTCAGCAGGTCGGTATCCCCGGCACCCAGCGAGCCGAAGGAGATATAGAGCAGCGGACCGTCGTTGTTTGCCTTGAACGCGGGCACCTCATAGGGGGCATCCTGCCGCACGCAGCCCTCGAGGTACTGGAACCGATCCGACGGCAGAGGAACCGAGCGGGTGTATTTCGCCTGCTCGGGGTAGAGCAGCAGGTTCATGTGCGGCGAGGCCTCGAAGAACTGGCCGATGGGATAGGCGTCTTCTCCGTATTCCGCGAGGAAGGCGTTGAAGTCGTCGTGGATCGGCTTGATGACCTCTTCGAACCTGGCGCGAAAGGCGGCGTGGCCGGCGGTATCGGTCTCGGACATGCCCGAAAGATGCGGCGGGATGGCGTCATCCTCGATCTCGTTCTCCGAACAGGAGATGATGCGCACCCAGGGCACGCCATGCTGCTTGATCGCCGGGAACAGGATCACATTGTCGACCGAGATCACATCGGGCTTGATCCTGGCCAGAATGGCGGGAAGGTCCCTTTGCGCCCATTTGGCGCTGTCGACGATCGCCTCCCAGCATTCCTTGACGTAGTTATCGAGCTGGTCGATCGGCGCCTTGCGGAAATTCGGGATATGGCCGTTGATGAAATCCTCCCAGAATTTCGCCATCTCCTCCGGCGGCATCGGTTCGGACAGGTTCACCGGATGCGCCTCGAACCCGTAGCCCTGATAGACCTCGACGAAACCGGGGTCCGACAGGAACACCGCCTTGTGCCCCATGCGCTCGACCGCCTGGGCGATGCCGACCGAATTCAGCGCCGGGCCGAAGGCGGCCTCGGGGAAGAAGGCGAAGGTCTTCTGATCCATGTTGATCTCCTCTGTTGTGCCGGGGTCGGTTTGCCGCCCCTTGTTATGTGGTCTCAGACCGGAAAGACGCGGGTGTCTCTGGCCGACCAGCCGACGGTGACCTGATCGCCGATCGCCAGCGGCCGGCCCTCGGCCATATCGGCGGTCAGGCGCACCAGCACCGGCTGCGGCGACAAGGGCGTCGTCAGGTGCAATTGCAGGTCGAGCCCGTGATAGGCCATCGCCGTAACCCTTCCGGTCAGGCTGTTGTCGCCGCCCTCGCGGCCCAGATGCAGCCGCTCGGGCCGCACCGCCGCGACCGCCTCGGCGCCCTCCGCCAGCCCGGCGGGCAGATCGGCGGCGATGGCCGCCCCGGTCTGCGCCAGCAGGCGGCCGCCGCCGACGCGCACGGGCAGGAAGTTCATCACCCCGATGAAATCGGCGGCGAAGCGGCTTTCGGGATGTTCGTAGATCTCGCGCGGGCTGCCGCATTGCAGCAGCCGCCCGTCCTTGAGGATGGCGATGCGGTCGGCCATCACCAGCGCCTCCTCCTGATCGTGGGTGACCACGATGAAGGTGATGCCAAACTCGTCCTGGATGCGCTTCAGCTCCAGCTGCATCTCGCCGCGCAGCTTCTTGTCGAGCGCACCCAGCGGTTCGTCGAGCAGCAACAGCCGCGGCCGCTTGACCAGCGCGCGGGCCAGCGCCACCCGCTGCCGCTGGCCGCCCGACAGCTGATCGGGCTTGCGCTTGGCCAGAGGCGCCAGCTGGATCACCTCCAGCATCTCCTCGACCCGCGACTTGATCTCACCGCGCGGCAGCTTCTCCATCTCCAGCCCGTAGGCGATGTTCTGCGCCACCGTCATATGCGGGAACAGCGCGTAGGACTGGAACATCAGGTTCACCGGCCGCCGGTTCGGCGGCACCGTGGTGATGTCCTTGCCGTCCAGATGGATCGCCCCGCCGGTCGGCATCTCGAACCCGGCGAGCATCCGCAAAAGCGTGGTCTTGCCGCTGCCCGAGGCGCCGAGCAGCGCGAAGAACTCGTTCTCGCGGATATCGAGGCTCACATCGTCGACCGCCTTCAGCGTGCCGAAATGCTTGTCGACATGACGGATGGACAGCAGCGCTTCGGTCATTGTCCGGGAAGCCCTCCGCGGTTGAGGCGCTGCGACAGCGCCAGCGCGACGACGGAGACCGTCATCACGATGACCGCGAGCGCATTGATTTCAGGGGTAACGCCAAAGCGGATCATGGCGAAGATCTGCATCGGCAGGGTGATGGAGTCGCGCCCTGCCCCGGCGGTGAAGAAGGCGATGATGAATTCATCCACCGACAGGGTGAAGGCCAGCAGCGCCCCGGCGATCACCGCCGGCATGAGCCCCGGCAGCACCACCCGCCAGAGCGTCACCGCGGTCGAGGCGCCCAGATCCTGCGAGGCCTCGACAATCGACCAGTCGAAGGTCTTGAGCCGCGCCCGCACCACCGCGCAGACGAAGGCCAGGTTGAAGACCACATGGCTGACGATGATCGTATGCAGCCCCATGGTCACGTCGAGCAGCGAGAAGAAGCTGAGCAGCGCGATGGCCAGCACGATGTCGGGAATGATCATCGGCGCGAAGATCACGGTCTCAAGGAACCGGCCCTTGCGGCGCCGGATCTCCACCCCCACCGCCAGCAGCGTGCCCAGCACGGTCGCCAGCAGGGTCGAGACCAGCGCCACGATCAGCGTATTCAGCGCGGCGCGCAGGATCTCCTGATTGTGCAAGAGCGCGCCGTACCATTTGACCGAGAACCCGGTCCAGGCGGTGGGCAGGCCGCCTTCGTTGAAGGAGAGCGCGAAGAGCACCGAGATCGGCACGTAGAGAAAGGCGAAGACCGCCGCGAGGATGATCAGCATCAGCCGCCTGTCGGAGCCGTTGCGCATCATGCCTCCCCCCTCCGCGCGCCCGAGGCGCGTTCGCTGGCGAAGGTCTGCAAGGTCAACAGCCCCATCATGATGGCGATCAGGAACAGCGACAGCGCCGCGCCGAAGGGCCAGTCGTTGGCGGTGAGGAACTGGGCGTAGATCAGGTTGCCGATCATCTGGAACTGGCCGCCGCCCAACAGCGCCGGCGTCACGAAATTGCCGATCGACAGCACGAAGACGAAGACGAATCCGGTGGCGATCCCCGGCACCGTCATTGGCAGGATCACCCGGCGGAAGGTGGTCCAGCCCGAGGCGTCGAGGTCGTGCGAGGCCTCGGAAATCTCCGGGTTCAGCCGCGACAACGGCGCGTAGCAGGCCAGGATCACGAAGGGCAGGTAATTGTAGAGCAGCCCGACCACCACCGCGCTTTCGGTATAGAGCAGCTTGGGCAGCTCGCCGTCATAGCCCAGCCCCTGGGCGATGGCGGCGATCAGCCCTTCGCGGTTCAGCAGCACGATCCAGGCATAGGTGCGCACCAGGTAGTTCGACCAGAACGGCAGCACCGCGAAGAACAGCAGCAGCGGCTGGCGCCGGCGCGGCATGGTGGCGATGGCATAGGCGGCGGCATAGCCGACGACGACCGCCAGGGCCGCCGCCAGCCCGGCGATGCCCGCCGATTTCAGGAAGATGCCGGCATAGAGCGGGTCGAAGACCAGCGCGATGTTCTCCAGCGTGAAGGTATAGTCGACGCCGCCGTAGATGCCGCGCCGGAAGAAGGCCAGCGCCAGGATCAGCAGGCAGGGGATCACCATGAAACCGGTGAGCCAGGCCAGCGCCGGCGACATCAGATAGAGCGGTTTGCGGTCGGTCATCGGGATACTCTGCGTCCGGCCGCGCCGGAGGTCCGGGCGCCGGCGCGCGTCAGGCATTCTTGCGGGGGATCGGCAGGCCCGGCGGGACGCCCCGCCGGACCCGAAGCGGCGCTGTCGCCTAGTTCGCGGCCTTGATCTCGGACACGATGCGGGCATAGGCGCGCTGCCCCTCGCCGACATCGCGCAGCTGTTCGAAGGCCAGCAGGTCGTCCGGCGACATTTCCATATTGGGATAGGTCGCCAGGAAATCCGCCGTCAGCATCTCCATCGCCGGCTTGTTCGGCACCTTGTAGAGGATGTTCTCCGCCGCCCAGCCGTGGTTCTTCGGGGCCAGCATGAAGTTGACGAAAGCATAGGCCTCGTCCTTATGCGCGGCGTTCTTCAGGATCACCATGGTGTCGACCCAGAGGTCGGAGCCCTCTTTCGGGATGACGTATTTGATCTCCGGGTTCTCGGCGATGCCATAGTTGCACCAGCCGTCCCAGGCCTGCACCAGCTCGGCCTCGCCCGACACCAGCTTGGCGTAGAAGGTGGTGTCGTCATAGGCCAGCAGCG
>JBFXGQ010000361.1:0-5304 GCA_050177915.1 Pseudodonghicola sp.
GAGGCTCTGGCCAACTACATGATCGACGAGGTGCAGGACGTCTACCGGCTGCAGGGCGTGAAGATCAACGACAAGCACATCGAGGTGATCGTTCGCCAGATGCTGCAGAAGTGGGAGATCTCCGACAGCGGCGACACCACGCTGCTGAAGGGCGAGCACGTCGACAAGCAGGAGTTCGACCAGACCAACGAGAAGACGATCGCCAAGGGCGGCCGTCCGGCTCAGGGCGAACCGATCCTGCTGGGGATCACCAAGGCGTCGCTGCAGACCCGCAGCTTCATCTCGGCGGCCTCGTTCCAGGAAACCACCCGCGTGCTGACCGAAGCCTCGGTTCAGGGCAAGGTGGACAAGCTGGTCGGCCTGAAAGAGAACGTCATCGTTGGCCGTCTGATCCCGGCGGGCACCGGCGGGGCGACCCAGCGGGTGCGCCACATCGCGCAGCAGCGCGACAATGTGGTGATCGAAGCCCGTCGCGAGGAAGCCGAGGCCGCCGCCGCCCTGGTGGCGCCGATGGAAGACGACATCATCGGTGGCGACGAGTTCGACACGCTGGTCGAGACCCCCGAAAGCCGCGATTGATCCGCGGCTCCTGGGTCTGAAACATTCCCCCCCGCGGCCGGTGCCGCGGGGGTTTTTCTTTGCGCGGGGCAGGGCGGTGGTGCCGGTCTCTGTGCTGTATCGGCCGATTGGCGCTTTCCTTCCCGCCGCAGGCGGTGTTTGTTGTGCCCGCGACAAGACGGAGTGAGGGCATGGACCGCAAGGTCAAGACGGTGGGGCTGTTGCGGTTCTCGGTGCTGACGCCGACCTATTATTCCGAGCGGTTCAAGACGCTGGAGGAGACCGCCGCGCATATCTTCTCGCCCGAGCGGATGGAGCTGCGGTTTCGCCTGTTCGAAAAGCTCTGCCTGCCGTCGCTGATCCGCCAGACCGATCCGGAGTTCGACATGGTGGTGCTGACCGCCGAGTCGATGCCGGAGCGCTATCTGACTCGACTGCTGGACCTGCTGGAGCCGCTGCCCAATATACACTGCCTGCCGGTGGGGACCGACAACCACTACAAGCTGTTGCAGAAGGGCTATAACGCCGTCCCCAAGGAGGACTGCACCCACCGCATCCTGTTCCGGCTGGACGACGACGACGCGGTGGACATGAACTTCATCCGGCGCACCAAACGCTTCGCCGATGCGCTGTTGCGGATGCAGGGGCCGAAGACCCCCTTCGTGATCGCCCACAACCGCGGCTTCTACGTGCGCTCGACCAAGGGCAAGACCGAGATCTTCGACGCCTGCGAACGGGCGCCGCTGTCGACCGGCACGGCGCTGGTGGCACCGGTGGGCAGCGGCGAGAATCCCTATCGGTTCAACCACCGCAAGCTGGCGCAGCATTTCAATACCTTCTCGGATATCTCGGTGCCGGCCTTCATCCGCACGATCCATGGCGACAACAAATCCAACCCGGCGCAGATGGGGCTGACCCACAAGATGACCGAGGCGCAGATCGCGCGGCAGCTGGAGACCCACTTTGGCGTCTCCATGGACGACTTGCGGGCGCTCTGAGCGATGACGTCGAATGCGCGCGGCGCGCTGCTGATGATCGGCAGCATGGCGGCTTTCACCATCAACGACACTTGCGTCAAGGCCACCCAGGGATCGGTGCCGCTGTTGCAACTGCTGACCCTGCGGGGGCTGATCAGCACGGTTCTGCTGTACCTGCTGGCGCGGCAGCTGGGGGCGGTGCGGCTGCGGCTGGCGCGGGGCGATCTGGGGCTGCTGGCGCTGCGCTGCCTGACCGAGGTGGTGGCGGCCTATTTCTATCTGACCGCGCTGATGAACATGCCGCTGGCCAATGTGACGGCGGTGCTGCAGGTGCTGCCGCTGACCGTGACGCTGGGCGCCGCGCTGCTGTTCGGCGAGCGCATCGGCTGGCGGCGGATGCTGGCGATCGGGCTGGGGTTTTGCGGCGTGTTGCTGATCGTGCGGCCGGGGCCCGAGGGCTTCAGCCTGCACGCGCTCTATGCGCTGGCCTCGGTCGGCTGCGTCACGGTGCGCGATCTGGCGACCCGGCGGATGTCGGCGGCGGTGCCGTCGATGACGGTGACGCTGGCCTCGGCCTTCACCGTCTTCGCGGCGGCCGGTGTCGCCTCGCTGTGGGAGGATTGGGTGCCGCTCACCGCCGCCAGCGCCACGCTGATCGGGGCGGCGTCGCTTTTTGTCATGGTGGGCTATCTGCTGAGCGTGCTGGTGATGCGGGTGGGAGAGGTCGGGGTCATCGCGCCGTTCCGCTACACCGGCCTGATCTGGGCCTTGCTGCTGGGCTGGCTGGTGTTCGGCCACTGGCCCGATCCGCTGACCCTGTTGGGCGGCGGTGTCGTCGCGGCGGCGGGGCTGTTCACCTTCTATCGCGGTCGGCAGGTGGCCTGAGGCCTCAGGCGCCGGCGAACACCCGCCGCACCTGGGCGGCGTCGATGTTGTAGACCTGGTGGAAATACGCCTCTTCGCCTGGGTCGAGCGGGCGCAGCTCGACGGGCTTGATCCCGGGCCGTTGCCGCGAATCGTTATAGTCGTTGTGACCGCGCAGCAGCATGTCCTCGCCGGTGAAGCTGACGCAGGGCATCATGCGCGGCAGCTTCTCATGGGCGAAGTTCATCACCGTCAGCTTGACCGAGGGTTTGAACATCAGCGCCAGCGCGGCGGTGGTGAAGGGCTGCTGGGTCGGCACTGCCGCCAGCCCGTCGGGACCGGGCCGGACGATATAGCCCTGATTGAAGTCGATGGCGATATGCCGGTGCCGGCGCGACAGCTTGCGCAGATCCTCGGCGGCCTCGCGCAGCCGTTCGACATAGGTGCGGGCGACGGCGTCGTCGTCGTCCATGCGGAACTGCAGGCAGGGGTGCTTGTCGATCCGGCGGACCGCGTTGATCGCCTCTTGCATCACCTGGCGGTGCTGCCCCGGCGCATGGGTCTGGATCACCGCCTGCGGCAGATCGGCGACCAGCGCCTGAAGGCGGTCCATATAGCGGCGGGGCAGGCTGTCGCCGGTGACGATCAGCAGGGTGAAATCGGGGTCGGTCTGGGCCCGGAGTGGCGGCAGGGTCAGGGCCTCGAAGGTGCGGAACCGCTCCTCCATCCGCTCGGGGGCATAGAGGAAGGCCGCGCGGTCCTCCAGACTGTCGTGTTCGACCTGAAAGCCGCCCAGTCCCAGGTAGGAAAACCGGCAAATCCCGATGACCTGCATGTCGCTTCGCTCCGCTCTGTCGGCAACCCTCTTGCACCTTCGCAGCGGGCCGGGTAGTTGGCAAGCCGAGCGGCCGCAGGCCTGCCTCCACCCCTTCGGACAAGCCCCAGATCCAGGACGCCCGGTGTTGACACCGGACGCGACTCCCCATATACGGCGCGCTATCTCGGCACCCGGGGGTCGCCCCAATCGCCGACTTCATATTGTAGTGGTCAAGATCCAGGCACTTTTACAGCCTCGATCCTCTGATAACCCACCGCGTCGTTCACCTCGGAATGGGAACGATTGCGGTTTTTGCGCTTGCGGACGCGTATGGCGCACGAGAATCGAACCGCACGCACATGCGTGCATGACACATGTGTTGCGAAACGGGGAAAGAACCGGAATGCCAACGATCCAGCAGCTGATCCGCAAGCCGCGGCAGCCGAAAGTGAAACGCTCGAAATCCATGCATCTGGAGCAGTGCCCGCAAAAACGCGGCGTCTGCACGCGCGTCTACACCACCACGCCGAAGAAACCGAACTCCGCTATGCGGAAAGTTGCCAAGGTTCGGCTGACCAACGGCTTCGAAGTCATCAGCTACATCCCCGGTGAAAGCCACAACCTGCAGGAGCACTCGGTGGTCCTGATCCGCGGCGGCCGGGTGAAAGACCTTCCGGGTGTCCGCTACCACATCCTGCGTGGTGTTCTGGATACCCAGGGCGTCAAAGACCGTAAGCAGCGTCGTTCGAAATACGGCGCGAAGCGTCCCAAGTAAGGAGAGAGCGAGATGTCCCGTCGTCACGCTGCCGAAAAACGCGAAGTGCTGCCCGACGCCAAGTATGGCGACAAAGTGCTGACCAAATTCATGAACAATCTGATGATCGACGGCAAACGGTCGGTCGCAGAGCGTATCGTCTACAACGCGCTGGATCGCGTTGAGACCAAGATCAAGCGCGCCCCGGTCGAAGTGTTCCACGAAGCACTCGACAACATCAAACCCAGCGTCGAAGTCCGTTCGCGCCGGGTCGGTGGCGCCACCTATCAGGTGCCGGTCGAAGTGCGCCCCGAGCGCCGCGAAGCCCTGGCGATCCGCTGGCTGATCACCGCCAGCCGCAAGCGCAACGAGAACACCATGGAAGAGCGCCTGGCAGGCGAGCTCCTGGATGCCGTTCAGTCGCGCGGCACCGCCGTGAAGAAGCGTGAAGACACCCACAAGATGGCCGAGGCGAACAAAGCCTTCAGCCATTATCGCTGGTAAGCAGGAGCGCCCTTCAATGGCACGCGAATATCCCCTCGAGCGTTACCGCAACTTCGGCATCATGGCCCACATCGATGCCGGCAAAACCACCACCACCGAGCGTATCCTGTACTACACCGGGAAATCGCACAAAATCGGTGAAGTCCACGATGGCGCCGCCACCATGGACTGGATGGAGCAGGAGCAGGAACGCGGGATCACCATCACCTCGGCTGCGACGACCACCTTCTGGGAACGCACCTCGACCGGTGGTGAAGCCGAGACCCCGAAGCACCGCTTCAACATCATCGACACTCCCGGCCACGTCGACTTCACCATCGAAGTCGAACGTTCGCTGGCCGTTCTGGACGGCGCCGTGGCGCTGCTGGACGCCAACGCCGGTGTCGAGCCGCAGACCGAAACCGTGTGGCGTCAGGCTGACCGCTACAAGGTTCCGCGGATGGTCTTCGTCAACAAGATGGACAAGATCGGCGCCGACTTCTTCAACTGCGTCAAGATGATCAAGGACCGCACCGGTGCGACCCCGGTTCCGGTGAACTTCCCGATCGGCGCCGAAGACAAGCTCGAAGGCATCGTCGACCTGATCACCATGGAAGAATGGGTGTGGCAGGGCGAAGACCTGGGCGCCTCCTGGGTGCGTCAGCCGATCCGCGACGAGCTGAAGGACCTGGCCGACGAGTGGCGCGCGAACCTGATCGAGAATGCTGTCGAGCAGGACGACGCCGCGATGGAAGCCTATCTGGAAGGCGAAGAGCCCGACGTGGCGACCCTGCGCAAACTGGTGCGCAAGGGCACCCTGAACCTGTCCTTCGTGCCGGTTCTGGGCGGTT
>JBFXGQ010000362.1:0-5297 GCA_050177915.1 Pseudodonghicola sp.
CGGAAATCAGTCGGGCGCCGCCATTGCCGGGCCGGAGCGTTTGTGGGCCGCTCGCCCTCTCAAGAAGGCCAAGGCGCGGTCCCCTTGCCGAGGTGCCGCAACCCCTTGCCCATGGCGGAATCGGTTATCCCCGATCACGGCCCTCTCTGGCTATGGTGCGCGCGGCATGAAACGGCTGACGTCCTCGGGGGCGATCTGCACCCGGTTCTGCGCCCGAAGCGCCTCCAGTCCGAAGCTGACGAGATCGTCGTTGAAATCTCCCAGCATGGGCGAAAGCGTGATCGCCTCGATCCCGGCTCCGATGGTCCTGTCCACCAGGCTGTCCCGTGCGGCGTCACCTGCCGGATCGTTGTCGCGGACGATGTAGAGCCTGCGCAGTTGCGGCGGGAACAGGATAGCAGCGAGATGTCCGGCCGAGAGTGCGGAGACCATCGGCATGATCGGCAATGCCTGGCGCAGCGAGAGAATGGTTTCGATCCCTTCACCCGCTGCCATGACATCCTGCACCTCACCAAACCGGACAGCGTTTCCGAGCAGGTCCCCCATCGCCTTCCTCGGCGGATCGACTGGCGCTTTCCCGGAGCCGTCGCGGAGGAGCCAGGTGCGATGCGCGCCGGTGATCTTGCCATCGAGGTCGGTCACCGCGGCAATCATGGCGGGCCATGCCTCTGTCGGCCCATCGCCCTCCGGCCGCCAGTAGCAGGTCGGATGGAAACGCAGATTTTCGGTTCCGCGTAAGTCCATAATGCCGCGTGTCCGCAAATACGTCTCTGCGAGACTGCCGGCGAGCGGTTGCGTCATGCGCCAGAGGCGACGGGCCGCCTCGGACGATCCTGATGGTGCTTGCGGTGTTCGGGATCGGTGGGACTTTGGCTCCGGTTCGGGATGCGGCAGGCTTAGGAAGCGGCGGGCTTCTTCGGCGACATCCGCGAAGTCGATGAGGCCGAGGCTTTCGCCGATCACGTCGAGCAGATCGCCATGCTCGCCGCTCTGGGCATCGGTCCATTTTCCAGCCGCACCCTTACCGGCCTCAGGCCCGGTCAGACGGACGAACATCGAACGACCGGGCGTGTTTCGTACATCCCCGACCTGCCAGTAATTGCCCTGCTTGCGCCCGTTCGACAGATAGTGGCGGCACACCGCCTCGGCCTCTCGGCCGAGACGCTGCGCCAGTTCGGAAGCGTTGAGACGTGCCATTACGCGGCCTCCCGCTCTGAAATGCGCTCGACGGGGAAGCGGTCGAGCAGTTTACCGATGACCGCCGGGCCGGTTGCATCGACGGGCACGAAGAAGCGCAGCTTCCAGGAGATGATCTCGCTGAAGAGCCCATAGGTCCGCAGGCGTTCGCGCATTGCGTCGGTGAAGCCGGTCAGTTCGATCCGGTTCGCGCCCATGACCCGGACGCGGCGCAGTTGCAGCCTCTCGGCGAGATCAAGGATCGTGCGACCTCCGAGCAGCGCGGCATAGGCGGCATCCGGGGTCAGGCTGCCGGTGACGCCACTGGTCGAAGCATTAGCGGCCCATGCCGGCGAGACACGGCGACCGATGATGCGTTCGCCCTCATCGGTCTGGAGCCGGTAGACCCGGGAGGAGTCCTGCGGCAGGCGCTTCCAGATCGGCAGCAGCAGCCCGGTCACCATATGCAGGATGCTGTCGGTGAACTCCGGCACTTCGTCCATCTCGGCCTGCCATGCCAAGGCGAAGGCAGCGCGCTCGGCCTCGACCCAATGGGTCTCGCCCATCGCCCGCACGGGCATGTTCATCGCTTCCATCGGCCGGATCAACCGGACGCGACGTTCGATCTCGCCATCGTCCAGCATGACGCTGGTGGTCGGGACCTGCACCGCAACCCGGCCCGACCGCTTGTTGACGAGCAGCTTCGCGCGCAGATCATCCAGTTCCGCCAGGGCCGCATCCAGCGTGACCGGCTGGTTGCGCTTGCGCTCGGTCAGGGTAAGCAGCCGGGTTTCGGCGCCGGTGCCCGGATGGGTGTGGATCACCTGCCGGTCGGTGACGATAAAGCTCTCTGCGCGCAGCGTCTCCAGCCCCATGTCATAGGTACCAGACGCAATCGCCCCGTCGATCCGGGCCTGCAGAAGCTGTTCGAAGGCCGAGAACAGGATGCCCTGCAACTCGATGGTCAGAGCCAGCAGGCGATTGAGGAAGGTCGTGATCGGCGGCAGGTCGTCCTTGATGCCGTTCGCGTCCATCAGCTTCAGCCCGGTGGCGGACTCAAACCGTTCAAGCGAGCAGCCCTCGACCTTGCCGCGCACGATCAGCAGGTAGAGCTGGCGCAACGCATCGCGGGCATAGGCGGATTCCAGATTGTCCTCGGGCCGGAACAGTCCCTGACCACCTGTCTGGCGCTGGCCGCGGGTGATCGCGCCCAAGGTGTCGAGGCGACGGGCAATCGTGCTGAGGAACCGCTTCTCGGCCTTCACATCCGTGGCGATGGGCCGGAAGAGCGGTGGCTGCGCCTGATTGGTGCGGTTGGTGCGCCCGAGCCCCTGAATGGCGGCATCGGCCTTCCAGCCCGGCTCCAGCAGGTAGTGCACCCGCACGCGCTGGTTCCGCGCCAAAAGGTCCGCGTGATAGCTGCGCCCGGTGCCCCCCGCATCCGAGAAGACCAGAATGCGCTTCTGGTCATCCATGAAGGCCGAGGTCTCGGCAAGGTTGGCGGAGGGCGCGCGGTTCTCGACGACCAGGCGGGCCGATGCGCCTTCGCCCTTTCGCACGATGCGCCGGGACCGCCCCGTGACCTCCGCCACCACATCCGTGCCGAAGCGCTGGACGATCTGGTCGAGCGCGCCCGGAACCGGCGGCAACGAGCCGAGTTGTTCGAGCATCTCGTCGCGCCGGGCCACGGCTTCGCGACTCTCGACCGGCTGACCATCCCGGAACACCGGCCGCGACGATAGATTGCCTTCGCTGTCGGTGAAGGGTTCGTAGAGCTGCACCGGGAAGGAATGCTGCAAGTACGAGCTGACATATTCCCGCGGCGTGACATCGACGGAAATGTCGTTCCATTCGTCGGTCGGGATCTCCGCCAGTCGCCGTTCCATCAGCGCCTCGCCGGTGGAGACGATCTGGATGACCGCAGCATGGCCCGCCTCAAGATCAGCGTCGATCGAACGGATCAGCGTTGGAGTTTTCATCGAAGTGAGCAGATGGCCGAAGAAACGCTGCTTGGTGCTCTCGAAGGCCGACCGCGCTGCGGATTTAGCCTGGCGGTTCAACGTGCCTTCACTGCCGGTGATATTGGCCGCCTCCATCGCCGCGTCCAGGTTCCCATGGATCACGGCGAACGCCGCAGCGTAAGCATCGTAGATGCGGCGCTGCTCGTCGGTGAGCAGGTGCTCGACCAGTTCGTATTCGAGGCCATCATAGGAAAGCGAGCGGGCGGTGTAGAGGCCGAGGGACCGCAGATCGCGGGCCAAGACCTCCATCGCCGCAACGCCACCGGCTTCGATCGCCTCGACGAATTCAGCGCGGGTCTGGAACGGAAAATCCTCGCCGCCCCAAAGACCGAGCCGTTGTGCATAGGCGAGGTTGTGGACGGTCGTGGCCCCGGTTGCCGAGACATAGACCACGCGGGCATCCGGCAGGGCATGCTGGAGCCGCAGGCCTGCGCGTCCCTGTTGCGAAGCGGCGATATCGCCGCGGTCTCCCTTGCCGCCACCGGCATTCTGCATCGCATGGCTCTCATCGAAGATGATGACCCCATCGAAATCGGAGCCCAACCATTTGACGATCTGCTTCACGCGCGAAACCTTCTCGCCCCGATCATCGGAGCGCAGCGTGGCATAGGTGGTAAACAGGATGCCTTCCGAGAGCGTGATCTTTGCGCCTTGAGGGAAGCGCGAGAGCGGCGTAACCAGCAGACGCTCCATGCCGAGCGCCGACCAGTCACGCTGCGCGTCCTCGATCAGCTTGTCGGACTTGGAGATCCAGATCGCCTTGCGCCGACCGCGAAGCCAGTTGTCGAGGATGATCCCGGCCGACTGACGGCCCTTGCCGGCACCGGTGCCGTCACCGAGCATGAAGCCGCGGCGGAAACGGACAGCGCCGGCAGCATCCTCGGGCGCGGCGCTCACATTGTCGAAATGCTCGTCCACGGTCCAGGCACCTGCGAGGTGATCGAAATGGGCTTCCCCGGCGTAGATAACGGTCTCCAACTGCGCGTCGGAGAGCCGGGTACGGATGTCGGCGGGCAACCTTGGCCGGTAGGAGGGCTTCGGAGGTGCGACCGAGGCCATGGCGGCGGACTGCACCAGCCTGGTCGGGTGCGGCTTGGCGCCGGGGATGCGCAGCGATTGCAGCGCATACTCCTCATAGATCGCGTCCGACAAGCGCGCGCCCTCGGGCGGCGCCCAGTCCACGGTCTCATACTCGAGCTCCACCCCCTCGGGATCGGACGCTGGTGCGGCGGCAGGTTGGGATGCTGCGGCGCGAGCGAGATAACCGCGTACGGTCTTCGGGGCAGCCGCCGGAACGGGAGATGCGACCTTTGGCAGCGAGACCGGCAAGCGCGGCGGAACCTGGCTTTCGATCCAGCCGAGCAGCGTGCTGACGTCGGGTGCGGTTCCTGCCGAGGCCGGGAAGACTGACGGATCGTCGGCGGGCAGTTTGTCGATCACCGTCAGCCGCGTGTCGATGCGGGTGCCATGTCTGGCGAAGACCGCGCCATCGATCGCCGCGGTGAAGACCACGCGGCCGCGGTCCTGCAGGCGCACGAAGGCGTCGCGCCAGGCCGGTGCTTCCGGTCCGAAATTCGCGCCGGTGATCGTGACCAGCCGTCCGCCAGGAGCAAGCCGGGCCAGCGCCGAGGCAACATGGCGAAGGGAAGCATCCGCCATCCGCCCTTCGACATTGGCCATGACCGAGAAAGGCGGGTTCATCAGCACCACGGACGGGACCGCATCCGGGGTCAGATGATCGTCGATCTGGGCGGCGTCGAACCGGGTGACGGGAAAGGCCGGAAAGAGGGAAGAGAGAAGATCGGCGCGGGTCTCGGCGAGTTCGTTGAGGATCAGCGAGCCGCCGGCAGCCTGTGCCAGGATCGCCATCAGGCCGGTGCCGGCCGAGGGCTCCAGTACCACATCGTCCGGCGTGATCGCGGCCGCGGTCAGGGCGGCAAGGCCGAGAGGCAGAGGCGTGCTGAACTGCTGGAAGCTCTGGCTTTCTTCGGAGCGGCGGGTCTGCGTCGGCAGCACCCCCGCGATCTTCGCCAGAGCATCGAGCCGGGACACCGGAGAGGCGGCTTTGCGGAACAGCGCCTTTCCGTATTTGCGCAGGAA
>JBFXGQ010000363.1:0-5294 GCA_050177915.1 Pseudodonghicola sp.
GTGTTCGGCGCCAATGTCTTCGCCTCGATCTACCAGGGGCTCGGCGCCTCGCGCTTTCTGCAGGATCTGATGGCCGGCTGGGACGTGCCGCCGATCTATCTGATCATCGGCATGCAGGTGGTGTGGATCGTGCTCGGCTGCCTGATGGATTCGCTGTCGATCCTGATGATCACCGGGCCGATCTTCCTGCCGGTGGCGCTGGCGGTCGGCTACGACCCGCTGCTTCTGGGCATCCTCTTCGTGCTGACCTCCGAGATCGGCTATCTCAGCCCGCCGTTCGGCGTGAACCTGTTCATCATGCGCAGCATCGCCGCCGAACGCGACGCCTCGATGCGCGACATCTACCTGTCGGTGATGCCCTTCATCGCGCTGCAGGCCGTCGGGCTGGTGTTGGTGATGGTGTTCCCGTCGATCGCGCTGTGGCTGCCCGATCTGATCTATGCCCGATAGCCCCCTCCCCCCGAACCGCCGGCGCGCGGCGACCTGCGTCGCGGCCGCGGCCGACCCTCGACAGAAAGGTGACCGACATGAGACGTCTGGACAATATCCGCATCGTCGATCCGCGCGACGGATCGGTATCCGCGCCCCGCAGCATCGTCATCCAGGGCGACCGGATCGCAGAGATTTCCCCCGTGCAGGGGGCCTTTGACGGCGAGATCGAGGATCACAGCGGCTGCTATGCCATCCCCGGGCTGATCGACGCCCATGTGCATGTCTGCGGCGGCCGGATGGACCCGCACCACCTGCCGGATCTGCGGCCCGGCTATCTGGCGATCCGCGCCGGCCGGGTGCTCAACGACATGCTGCACCGCGGCTTCACCACCGTGCGCGATGCCGGCGGCGCCGACGACGGCATTCGCCAGGCCCTCGACGAGAGGCTGATCCAGGGGCCGCGGATGTTCTATTCCGGGGCGGCGATCAGCCAGACCCGAGGCCATGGCGACTTTCGCCCCGACATGCCCGCCGCCGAATGCTCCTGCTCGATGCTGCTCAAGGGGATCGGCACCGTCGCCGACGGGGTGGCCGAAGTGCGGCGCGCCGCGCGTGAACAGCTGCGCGCCGCGACCGACGCCGGCGTCAAGCTGGGCTTCGGCACCGATCTGTTCGGCGATCTGCAGGTGCACCAGTCGCGTGAATTCACCATCCGCGCCCAGGTGCAGACCCCCGAGCAGATCCTGCACAGCGCCACGGTCACGAATGCCGAGCTCATGAACATCTCGGACGACTGCGGCACGATCGAGACCGGCAAGCGCGCCGATCTGGTCGTGCTCGACGCCAATCCGCTGGCGGATATCGCCGTGCTTGCCCGGCCCGCCGATCACATCCGCCGGGTCAGCCGCGGGTCGCTGATCGTCTGACGGCGCCGCTCCCCGCGCCCTCGGACCTGCGGCGCCTGCGGGCGCCGTTGCCGGCCGGTCGCGCCCCTTCGGGCGGGGCCGGCCGCTGCCGTTCGCGGCGCGGACCGCTGCCGCCGAACAAAGTCGCTCCGCCGTCTTCCAAATCCCGGTTCGATCATTATGATAACATCCAAGCAGACCTGTCTGCTTTTCGGAAAGTCCCATCAGCATCGACCGTTAAGAGGGATCACGTGTCAACCGCAGCGAATACGCCCAGACCTGCCGGCGCCAAACCCAGACAGACCCAAGCCGAACGGTCTTCGGAAACGCGCCGGCGGGTGTGCGAGGCGACGCTGGAGGCGCTGGCCGAACTGCCCTACGATCAGGTGTCGACGACACTGATCGCCAAGCGCGCGAAGGTGTCGCGCGGCGCGCTGACCCATCAGTTCCCGATGCGCAACGACCTGCTGGTCGCCGCCTTCCAGTATCTGCTGGACGGCTGGCAGGAGGGTTACCCGTTCGGCTGCGACCCGGACACCACCCGCCTTTCGGTCGAGGAGCTTGTCGACGCGCTGTGGGAGAACCTGTTCTCCAACGAGAAATACATCGCCGCCATGGCGCTGATGCTGGCCGCGCGGCAGGATACCGAACTCGGCCGCACCCTGCGTCAGGCCGTGGTCAAATGGGTCGGCGACCGCGACCGAACCGCGGTGACGCTGATCGGCGGATCCCCCGAGGACGAGGAGGCGGTTCTGCTGGTGCAGCTGCATCTCGCGGTGCTGCGCGGCATCGCCCATATCCAGAGCCTTGAAACCGACGAGAACACCGCCGCGAAACTGATCGGCCTGTGGAAGCGGATCGCCACCAGGCGGCCCTGATTCCCGCCACCGGCCCCGCGGGCACGCCACGCCTGCGGCCCGATCCCGGCCCGATCCGACCCTGTCCAGGCCGAAGCCGGCGGTAATCGCCCGGGCGCGCGCGGCTTTTCGTCCCGATTTCCGTCACTTGCCACAAAACCCCGCCATCGCGGGGCGGCGACCGCCGGCAGCAAGAACAAATCCTTGACTTACGAACAAACCTGTACGCAACTTGCAGACAGCTAAGTTCGGAAATTCAGAGCCGGTCGCACCGGCCGTTCGACAACCACAACAGGGACGACACTCATGTTCGACAGACTGCTCTCCGGCGCCGCTGCGTTCGCATTTCTGGCCGCTGCCCCGGCACTGGCCGACAGCTGGGATATCGCCGACGAATACCCGGCCGGATCGCTGGGCGGCCAGACCGCCGACCATTTCGCCCGGGCCGTCGCCGAGAAGACCGCCGGCCGGATCGAGGTGACCGTCCATCACGGCGGCGCACTGGGCTATCGCAGCGTCGACCAGTTCGATGCGGTGGGCGACGGCGCGCTCCACGGCGCCTCCTCCGCCTTTGCCTTCTGGGGCGGCATCGACCCGATTTTCCTGGTCTCCACCCTGCCCTTCATCACCCCCACCGTCGCCGAGGCGCGGCGGCTCTACGAGGTCGCCCGCCCCGACTACGCCGCGGTGCTGGAGGCCAACGAGCAGGTGCTTCTGCTGGCAACCCCCTGGCCCAGCGCCGGGCTGTGGGGCAACAAGGCCTTCATCTCGTCGCAGGACCTGGCCGGCGAAAAGATCCGCACCTATGACGTCAGCTCGACCACGACGCTGAAAAATGCCGGTGCGTTCCCGATCCAGCTCTCGTGGTCGGATGTGCCGGCGCAGCTGTCGACCAATGCGATCGACGGGGTGCTGACCTCGGCCAATGGCGGCGTCGGCATTCAGCTGTGGGAATTGCAGTCGCATTTCACCAATGTGAACTACACGATGTCGCTGCAGGGGATTCACCTGAACAAGGGCATCTGGGACGGGCTCGACGACGCCACCCGCGACACCGTTCTGGCGGCGGCCAAAGAGGCCGAGGATTTCGGCTGGTCGGCCGTCGCGGCGTCGATGGAAAAGGACTTCGCCACGATGGCGGAGCACGGCGTGACGGTGACCCCGGAGATCCCGGCCGCTTTCGCCGCCGATCTGGCGGCTGCGGCACAGCCCTTTATCGACGACTGGACGGCGCAGACCGGCGATCGCGGTGCGGCGATCCTGCGCGCCTACCGGGGCCAGTAGACCGCTGCGGACGCCGGCCTCCGGACCCGCCGGAGGCCGGCGCCGGGTTCATCAGGAAAGGCTTGTCGCATGCCCCGCTTCTACGCATCGGTCTACGCCATCTCGCGCGCCGCCGCGGTCGTCTCGGCCCTGGCCGTCACCTATATGCTGGGCCATATCGCGCTGGAGATCGTGCTGCGCACGGTCTTCGCCACCTCGACCTTCGTGCTGGACGAATTCGTCGGATACGCCGTGTTCATCGCGGTGATCTTCTCGCTGGGGTATGTGCTGGAACACGACGACCTGATCCGCGTCGCGCTGGTGATCGAGCGGCTGCCGCGCCACACCCGGGACCTGCTGACCGCGCTGGCCGCCGGGCTCAGCTGCGCCGGCGCGCTGGGGCTGGCGTGGATGTTCTGGCTCAGGGCGGCGCGGGCGTTTTCCCGCGGCACCGTGTCCACCTCGATCGCCGCGGTGCCGACCTGGATCCCGCAGGGCCTGATGCTGATCGGCCTGCTGGTCTTCGCGCTGCAGCTCTTCGCCTATGGGCTGCGCCACCTGACCGGCCACCCCTCGCCCGCCCCCCGCGGCGCCCCCCAGATGCCCCCCGAATAGGCCGCCACAGGCTACAGGAGACCCGTGTTTTGGACACACTGATCACAGCCGCCTTCGTTCTCGTCCTTCTGCTGGCCTGCCTCGGCGCCGGGATCTGGGTGTTCGCCAGCCTGCTGCTGGTGTCGGCGGCATCGCTGCATGTTCTCGGCGGCATGGAGTTCGGCCGGATCGGGTCGATCACCGCGAATATCGTCTATCGCTATTCGGCCAGTTGGGAGCTTTCGGCGATCCCGCTGTTCATCTGGATGGGCGAGATCATCTTCCGCACCGATATCTCGGCCCGGCTGTTCCGCGGTCTGGTCCCCTTCGTCGACCACATTCCCGGACGACTTCTGCACAGCAATGTGTTCGGCTGCACCCTGTTCGCCGCCGTCTCCGGCTCGTCACCGGCGACCACCGCAACGGTCGGCCGCATCACCACCGGCGAGCTGCTGGGGCGCGGCTACGACTCTCGTCTGACACTGGGCTCGCTCGCCGGCGCCGGCAGCCTCGGGCTGCTGATCCCGCCGTCGCTGGCGATGATCGTCTACGGCATCCTGGCCGAGCAATCCATTACCCGCCTGTTCGCCGCCGGCGTGCTGCCCGGGCTGATGATCGCCGGGCTCTATTCCGCCTATATCATGCTGCGCTGCACCCTCGACCCGGCGCTGGTGCCCGACAAGCGGCGGCGGTTTCGCGCCGCCGACTACCTGCGCGCCGCGGTCGATCTCAGCCCGCTGACCTTCCTCATGGTGGTGGTGCTGGGCTCGATCTACTCCGGTCTCGCCACCCCGTCCGAGGCCGCGGCGGTCGGCGTCCTTGCCGCCATGGCGATCGCGCTGGCGCTCGGGCAATTCTCGCTCGCGCTGATGCGCGACACCCTGATGGGCGCGCTGCGCACCTCGGCCATGGTCTGCAGCATCCTGATCGCCGCCGCGGTGATGTCCACCGCGATGGGCTACCTCCATATCCCCAACGAGATCGCCCGGGCCATCGGCGCGCTTGAGCTGTCGCCCTGGGCGCTGCTGCTGGTGCTGTCGGTCTTCTACCTCGGGCTCGGGTTCTTCCTCGACGGCAACTCCATCGTGGTGATGAGCCTGCCGATCGCCCTGCCGCTGGTGCTGCAGGCCGGCTTCGATCCGATCTGGTTCGGCATCTATCTGGTCCTGATGGTGGAAATGGCGCAGGTGACACCGCCGGTGGGCTTCAACCTCTTCGTGCTGCAAAAGATCTCGGGCCACCC
>JBFXGQ010000364.1:0-5276 GCA_050177915.1 Pseudodonghicola sp.
TGTCGCTGGTCCGCTGACCGGCCCTATTGCCCGCGACAGGCCTCGGGGATCACCCGCCGCCAGATCGCACAGATCGGCCCATAGGCGTACCAGACATCCGTGGCGCCCATCGCCCAATGGACCGCCACCCAGGTCTGCCCCGACTTCACGTAGAGCGCCTGCATCCCGAGGCCGCCCTCCATATCCTGCGGGTCGAGCTCGCCGCGCGCATAGCCCGGGGTCTGCCACAGCGAGATCTCGCCGCCGCCGGGCCGCTGCGGATAGACCGAGGCGAAGGCCAGATTACCGGCCTGCCGCAGGTCGTGGACCACGAATTCCACCGGCGCGCCCAGCAGCCATTCGGCATGCGGGCGCAGCGCATCCATCAGCGCGGCGCGGGTGGCGCTGCCGCGTGCCGGCTCGACCCAGCCCTGCGCCGCCGCCTGCCCCGCCGACAGGCCCAGCTGCATCATCGTCAGAAAGATCAGCACCCAACGCATCGCATTTCCCCTTGCCGCAGCGGCGCCGCGCGCGCCCTTTCCGTCGCTCCATTCTGCGCCGAAACGGCGCGGATTGACAATTGACCCTTGCGCACCACATGTTGGCCCGCCATAGAAAGCGCCGTTTCCGCCGCGAGAGGTTATTCCCTAAATGCCCGTAGTTGTTGTCGAATCCCCGGCCAAAGCCAAAACGATCAACAAGTATCTGGGCTCTGACTACACCGTTCTGGCCTCTTACGGACATGTCCGCGACCTGCCGCCCAAGGACGGATCGGTCGATCCCGAGCATGATTTCGACATGACCTGGGAGATCTCGCCGGACAGCCGCAAACACATGAAGGCCATCGCCGACGCGCTGCAGAACGACAACGCGCTGATCCTCGCCACCGACCCCGATCGCGAGGGCGAGGCGATCAGCTGGCACCTGCAGGAGGCGCTGACCAAGCGGCGGTCGATCAAGAAGGACACCGACGTCAAGCGGGTCACCTTCAACGCCATCACCAAGGATGCGGTGACCGAGGCGATGAAGCATCCGCGCGCCGTCGATCAGGATCTGGTCGACGCCTATCTGGCGCGCCGCGCGCTGGATTACCTCGTCGGTTTCAACCTCAGCCCGGTGCTCTGGCGCAAGCTGCCCGGCGCCAAGTCCGCCGGCCGGGTGCAATCGGTCTGCCTGCGGCTGATCGTCGACCGCGAGATGGAGATCGAGGCGTTCAACCCGCGCGAATACTGGACCGTCAAGGCGTTGCTGGTGACCCCGCGCGGTCAGGAGTACGAGGCGCGGCTGACCGTGCTGGCGGGCAAGAAGCTCGACAAATACGATATCTCGAACGGCACCCAGGCCGAGCTGGCGGTGCAGGCGATCCGCAGCCGCGACCTGACCATCGCCGGGGTCGAGGCCAAGCCGGCCAACCGCAACCCCTCGCCGCCCTTCATGACCTCGACCCTGCAGCAGGAGGCCAGCCGCAAGTTCGGCATGGGCGCGCGCCAGACGATGAGCGCGGCGCAGCGGCTCTACGAGGCCGGCTATATCACCTATATGCGGACCGACGGCATCGACATGGCGCCCGAGGCGGTGACCGCCGCCCGCGCCGCCATTGGCGACCGCTACGGCGCCGAATACGTGCCCTCCAGCCCGCGCATCTACAAGAACAAGGCGAAGAACGCGCAGGAAGCGCACGAATGTATCCGCCCCACCGACATGACCCGCGACGCCGCGACGCTGAAGCTGACCGACGCGGATCAGCGCAAGCTCTATGACCTGATCTGGAAGCGCACGCTGGCCAGCCAGATGGAGGCCGCCCGGCTGGAGCGCACCACGGTCGAGATCGCCAGCGCCGACGGCCAGATCGGCCTGCGCGCCACCGGTCAGGTGGTGCTGTTCGACGGCTTCATGCGGGTCTACGAGGAGGGCCGCGACGACGTCACCGACGAGGACGACAAGCGCCTGCCGCAGATCATGGAAGGCGAAAAGGCCGACAAGCGCGACGTTGCGCCCGAGCAGCATTTCACCCAGCCGCCGCCGCGCTATACCGAGGCGACGCTGGTCAAGAAGATGGAAGAGCTGGGCATCGGCCGGCCCTCGACCTATGCCAGCATCGTCACCACGATCCAGGACCGCGGCTATGTCCGCAAGGACAAGAACCGGCTGATCCCCGAGGACAAGGGCCGGCTGGTGACCGCCTTCCTGCTGAACTACTTCCGCAAATACGTGAGCTACGACTTCACCGCCGAGCTTGAGGACGAGCTGGATCACGTCAGCGCCGGCGAGGCCGATTACAAGGCGGTGCTGGCGCGCTTCTGGCGCGACTTCTCGGCAGCGATCGAGGAGACCTCGGAACTGCGCATCACCGATGTGCTGGACAAGATCAACGAGGTGCTGGAACCGCATCTGTTCCCGCCGAAAGAGGATGGCAGCGACCCGCGGCTCTGCCCGAACTGCGGCAAGGGCCGGCTGTCGATGCGCACCGCGCGCTCGGGCGGCGCCTTCATCGGCTGCTCGAACTATCCCGAATGCCGCTACACCCGCCCGTTCGGCCCGCCGGGGGTGGAGAACGACGAGATCGGCCCGGACGGCAAGATCCTGGGCTATGACGGCGACGAGGCGATCAGCCTGCGCAAGGGCCGCTTCGGCCCCTATGTGCAACGTGGCGAGGCCACCGAAGAGGTGCCGAAACCGCCGCGGTCGTCGATTCCCAAGGGTTGGGAGCTGGATCAGATCGACCTGGACAAGGCGCTGATGCTGCTGAACCTGCCGCGCGAGATCGGGCCGCACCCCGAGGACGGCGAGATGATCGTGGCCGCGATCGGCCGCTACGGGCCCTACGTCAAGCATGGCCGCACCTATGCCAACCTCAAGGACGTGGACGAGGTCTTTACCATCGGCATCAACCGCGCCGTCGACGAGCTTGCGCAGAAGGCCGCGCGCGGCGCCGGGCGCGGGGCCGCCGCGACGCCGCTGAAGGAACTGGGCGAACATCCCACCGAAGGCGGGCCGGTCAATGTGATGAGCGGCCGCTACGGCCCCTATGTCAAATGGGGCAAAGTCAATGCCACGCTGCCCAAGGACACCGAGCCGGCGGATCTGACCATGGAGGCGGCGGTCGCGCTGATCGCCGAGAAGGCGGCCAAGAAGCCCGGCGCGAAGAAGGCCGCCGCCAAGAAGACCACGACCAAGACGGCCGCGGCCAAGTCCACCACCGCCAAGAAGACCGCGACCAAGAAGACGGCCGAGAAAAAGACCGCGGTGAAGAAGACCACAGCGAAAAAGGCCGGCGCCAAGACTGCGGCGGCCGGTGCAGAGGACGCGGCAGAGGGCGGCGCGGAGGGCTGATCCGCGCCCCGGTCCGGCCCGCGCGCCCCCGGCGCGGGCCACCCAAGTATTTCTACCTTATTGGAGCGACGCCATCGGGTGCGCTACTCCCGCCCGGAGCGGGCCACTGGAGGAGACGCCCGGGCAGGATCATTGACTCTTGCCCTGCCCCCCGGCAGTGATTCCCGCAAACTGGGTTTGAGGGAGACATCCATGAGCAAAGTCTACGCCAACGCCGCCGAAGCCCTGGACGGCGTCCTGTTCGACGGCATGCTGATCGCGGCCGGGGGCTTCGGTCTCTGCGGCATTCCCGAGCTGCTGATCGCCGCCATCCGCGACGCCGGTACCAAGGATCTGACGGTCGCCTCCAACAACGCCGGGGTGGACGATTTCGGCCTCGGCGTGCTGCTGCAGACCAAGCAGGTCAAGAAGATGATGTCCTCCTACGTCGGCGAGAACGCCGAGTTCATGCGGCAGTATCTGTCGGGCGAGCTGGAGCTGGAATTCAACCCGCAGGGCACGCTGGCCGAGCGGATGCGCGCCGGCGGCGCCGGCATCCCCGGCTTCTACACCAAGACCGGTGTCGGCACGGTGATCGCCGAGGGCAAGGAAGTGAAGCAGTTCAACGGCCAGGACTACATCCTGGAAGAGGGCATCTTCGCCGATCTGGCCATCGTCAAGGCGTGGAAGGCCGACACCACCGGCAACGCGATCTTCCGCAAGACCGCCCGCAACTTCAACCCGCCGGCGGCGATGTGCGGCAAGATCTGCGTGATGGAGGTCGAGGAGATCGTCGAACCCGGCACCCTCGATCCCGATCACATCCACCTGCCCGGCATCTATGTGCACCGCCTGATCCAGGGCGAGCATGAAAAACGCATCGAACAGCGCACCGTGCGCAAGAAAGAGGAGGCCTGATCATGCCCTGGGATCGTAATCAGATGGCGGCCCGCGCCGCGCAGGAACTGGAAGACGGGATGTATGTGAACCTCGGCATCGGCATCCCGACGCTGGTGTCGAACTATATCCCCGAGGGCATGACCGTGACGCTGCAGTCGGAGAACGGCATGCTCGGCATGGGTCCCTTCCCCGTCGAGGGCGAAGAGGATGCCGACCTGATCAACGCCGGCAAGCAGACCATCACCGAACTGCCGCATTCGGCCTATTTCGACAGCGCCACCTCCTTCGGCATGATCCGCGGCGGCAAGATCGCCATGGCGATCCTCGGCGCCATGGAGGTCAGCGAAAAGGGTGATCTGGCCAACTGGATGATCCCCGGCAAGCTGGTCAAGGGCATGGGCGGCGCCATGGATCTGGTCGCCGGCGTCGGCCGCGTGGTGGTGGTGATGGACCACACCAACAAGCACGGCGAATCCAAGGTGCTCAAGGACTGCACCCTGCCACTGACCGGCAAGGCCGTGGTCGATCGCATCATCACCAACCTCGGCGTGCTGGATGTGACCCACAAGGGCCTGCATATCGTCGAGCTGGCCGATGGCGTCACCCGCGAGGAGATGATCGCCTCGACCGAGGCCACCATCGTCTGAGACGCGCGCGCCCGGCCCCGCGGCCGGGACGCCTTCGGCGCGAGAGTATTTGGAGCGAGAAGAAGCACGCGGGCCCTGCCCCCTTCTTCTCGCCTTCAGATACTCAGGTCGCGCCGGCCACCGCGGACCGCGGCCTCCCTCATTTCATCGCCGCTCAATTCATCGCCGTGAACACGCAGCCGTCCGAGATCAGCTCGGGCGGCGTCCGGCACAGCCCGCGGGCCACCTGAAACGCCGCCAGCACCTTGGGCACATAGTCGCGCGTCTCCGCGAAGGGCGGCACCCCGGCGTGATCGCGCACCGACCCCTCGCCGGCGTTGTAGCCGGCCAGCACCAGGATCGGGTCGTTGCCGAATTTCTCCATCAGCCAGTTCAGGTATTTCACCCCGCCGGCGATGTTCTGATCCGGCGCCAGGCTGTCGGTCACCCCGAAGCGCG
>JBFXGQ010000365.1:0-5272 GCA_050177915.1 Pseudodonghicola sp.
GGCGCTTGGTCGACGGAAGCGCGCCGACCATATCCAGCCCGGATTTGGCTGCCACAAAGTGTGCCGATCAGAGGGCGCTGCGCCGTCCCACGGTCCGGCGCTCGCGCGGCTTGGGCATTGGGTCGGGCGGTGCAGAGGTCTCAGGCCCCGCCGTTTTCCTTCAGCCATTTCGAGATCACCGGCCATTCCTCCGCCAGCGTCCGGCTGCCCATGAACAGGCCGATATGGCCGCCGGGCACCAGTTTCTCGGTGATCTGCGCCTTCGGCGTGCTGACCAGATCGCGGGCGGCAAACACCTGCTCCTTGGTGGTGATGTCGTCCGAGGCCCCGGCCAGCAGATAGAGCGGGCAGGCGATGGTCTTCAGCGACAGCGTCTCGCCCAGGGCGGTGAATTCCCCCTTGGCGAACAGGTTCTGTTTGAACAGCAGGTCGATCGCCTGCATGTAATACACCCCCGGCAGATCGACCGGGTTCTCGTACCAGCTTTCGAAGGTCTCGGTCCGCTTGATATAGTTGCGGTCGTCGATATGGGCGTAGAGGTCGATGTATTTCTCGACGAACTGCTTGTCGGGATGCATGTTCTTCCAGCCCGCCAGCATGTTGCGGCCCAGCATCCGGCCGCCGCCCTGGCTCACCAGCTCCTGATAGAAGCTCAGCGGCAGGCGATGCGCCATCTCGCGGATCGGGCCGGTGCCGGCATTGGTGTCGATCGGCGATCCCGCCAGCACCAGGCTGGCCACCTTGTCGGGAAAGCGGCAGGCGTACATCGCCGACATCCAGCCGCCCTGACAGAGCCCCACCAGATTGACCCGGCCGCCCAGATCGTCGACCACCACGTTGATTTCGGCCAGGTATTTGTCGATGTCGAAATCCCGCATCGCGGGCGTGGCGGATTTCCAGTCGGTCACCAGAACCCGGCCGATGCCATTGTCCAGCAGCGTCCTGGCCAGGCTCTGCCCCTTGTCGAAATCGGCGATGGTGGCGCCATGGCCGGCAAAGGGCGCATCGACCAGCACCGGCAGCCCCTGCGCGCCTTCGGCCGAGAAATCGCGCAGCCGCATGGTGTCCAGATCCAGCCGCACCCGGTTCGGCGTCGCCCATTTCGGCGCCGGCGGGTGATCCACCTTCTCGGCGAGGCTGACGAATTTCATGTTGCGCCGGAAGGCGTCCAGCCCGGCCTCGCCCATTTCGATCCCCGCGGCCAGAGGCCAGAAGAAGGGAACGCTGTGCTCATGTTCGGGATGCGTCTGTTCTGACCGCGTCATCGGACCGCTCCTGTGTTGCCGCGCGACCTCTCCCCGGGACAGATTTGGCCAGGATGCCGCGCGATGCAAGCGCCGCGGCGACGGCGCGCAAAACCGTGATGCCGGCAGGGCGCCCTGATCCGCTTTCGCCGAGACTCAGCCGGGTGGCACTTCGGGGCCGGCCCGGGGTGTTCGGGGATTTGTGATCACGCGTCCGTTTCATGTGATCACAAGTGCGAATATTCTGCGATGCCGCATCAAAAAACCGTGGATTTTGATACGCCCCCCGCGTGACAGTTGCGCGAAAACGAGTACAAACGGCGCAGCCAACCTGAAAGGAGCCATCATGGCCGATGTCAATCGGGGCAACCGCCCGCTTTCGCCATTCATGCTGGGCAAGTATTACAGGTTCCAGATCAATTCCGTCAGCTCGATCCTGACCCGGATCACCGGTATCGCGATGCTGCTCGCGGCGCTGCTGATCGTCTGGTGGTTCCTCGCCGCCTCGACCTCGCCCGAATATTTCGCGATGGCCGACGCTGTGATCACCAGCTGGTTCGGTGACCTGGTGATGTTCCTGTCGCTGTGGGCCCTGTGGTATCACACGCTGGCCGGGCTCCGTCACCTGATCTGGGACAATGCCAAGATGCTTGAGCTGTCCACCGCGCTGAAGACCGGCTGGGCCATCATCATCGGGTCCGTTCTGCTGACCCTGATCACTGTCGCGGTTATCTGAGGAGACCCCCATGCGTTACCTGACCGACCGCAAGCGCGTTGACGGGCTCGGCACCGCCAAGTCCGGCGTGCAGCATTTCTGGGCGATGAAGGTAAGCTCCATCGCTTTGCTGGGGCTCATCCCACTCTTTGTCTTCACCTTCGGCCCGATGCTGGGGCAGCCCTATGACGTGGTCGTCGACTACTTCTCGCGGCCGTTCCCCGCGATCGTCGCGGCGCTGACCATCGTGGTGGGCTTCCGCCACTTCAAGGACGGCGTGCAGGTGGCGATCGAAGACTATGTGCACGGCTGGCGGCAGCGGGCGCTGATCATCGCGATGATCTGCCTCAGCTACACCGCGATGGCGGTTGGCCTCTTCGCCATCGCCCGCCTGGCGCTCTAACCCCGAACGGGAGACTACAAGCAATGGCTGCTTACGAATACGAGACGCATGATTATGACGTCGTGGTGGTCGGTGCCGGCGGCGCGGGGTTGCGCGCCACGCTGGGCATGGCCGAACAAGGGCTGCGTACCGCCTGTGTGACCAAGGTTTTCCCGACCCGTTCGCACACCGTCGCCGCACAGGGCGGCATCGCCGCATCGCTCAGCAACATGGGGCCCGACAACTGGCAGTGGCATATGTATGACACCGTCAAGGGCTCGGACTGGCTCGGCGATACCGATGCGATGGAATATCTGGCCCGCTCCGCCCCGGCGGCGGTCTACGAGCTGGAACATTACGGCGTGCCGTTCTCGCGCACCGAAGAGGGCAAGATCTATCAGCGCCCGTTCGGCGGCCATACCACCGAATTCGGTGATGGCCCCCCGGTGCAGCGCACCTGCGCCGCGGCCGACCGCACCGGCCACGCCATCCTGCACACGCTCTATGGCCAGTCGCTGAAGAACAACGCGGAATTCTATGTCGAGTATTTCGCCATCGACCTGATCATGTCCGAGGACGGGCAGTGCCAGGGCGTGGTGTGCTGGAAGCTCGATGACGGCACCATGCATGTGTTCAACGCCAAGATGGTCGTGCTGGCCACCGGCGGCTACGGTCGTGCCTTCTTCAGCGCCACCTCGGCCCATACCTGCACCGGCGACGGTGGCGGCATGGTGGCCCGGGCCGGCCTGCCGCTGCAGGACATGGAATTCGTGCAGTTCCACCCGACCGGCATCTACGGCTCCGGCTGCCTGATCACCGAGGGCGCCCGCGGCGAGGGCGGCTATCTGACCAACTCCGAAGGCGAGCGGTTCATGGAGCGGTATGCGCCCCAGTACAAGGATCTGGCGCCGCGCGACTATGTCAGCCGCTCGATGACCATCGAGATCCGCGAAGGCCGCGGTGTGGGCGAGCACAAGGATCACATCCACCTGAACCTCAGCCACCTGCCGAAAGAGGCGCTGGCCGAACGTCTGCCGGGGATCTCGGAAAGCGCCAAGATCTTCGCCGGTGTGGATGTCACCAAGGAGCCGATCCCGGTTCTGCCGACGGTGCACTACAACATGGGCGGCATCCCGACCAACTACTGGGGCGAGGTGCTGAACCCGACCGCCGAGAACCCCAATGCGGTGGTTCCCGGCCTGATGGCCGTGGGCGAGGCCGGCTGCGCCTCGGTGCACGGCGCCAACCGTCTGGGCTCCAACTCGCTGATCGACCTGGTGGTCTTCGGCCGCGCCGCCGCGATCCGCGCCGGCAAGGTGGTCGATGCGGACGCGCCGAATCCGGTGCTGAACCAGGCCTCCGTCGACAAGGCCTTCGACCGTTTCGACGGCCTGCGCAACGCCAGCGGCGGCATCCCGACCGCCGAGCTGCGGCTTGAGATGCAGCGCACCATGCAGGCCGACGCCGCGGTGTTCCGCACCGACAAGACGCTGGCCGAAGGGGTCGAGAAGATGACCGCCATCGCCGCCAAGCTGGCGGACCTGAAGGTCACCGACCGGTCGCTGATCTGGAACTCCGACCTGATGGAGACGCTGGAGCTGACCAACCTGATGCCCAACGCGCTGGCCACCATCGTCGGCGCCGAGGCCCGGAAGGAAAGCCGCGGGGCGCATGCCTCGGAGGATCACCCGACCCGCGACGACGAGAACTGGCGCGTCCACACCATCAGCCGTGTCGAGGGCAACAAGGTCGATCTGAGCTATCGGCCGGTGATCGTCGATCCGCTGACCACCGAGGACGAGGGCGGCATCAGCCTGAAGAAGATCGCGCCCAAGGCGCGGACCTTCTGATCGGGCCATGGCGCGCCAGATGTGCATCGCAACGCACCACAAGGGCGGCACCGTTTGGATCAAACGGGTCGTCCGGGCGCTGAGCCATGCCATCGGCGTGCCGTGGATCGGCCTGTGGTCCGACCGGCAGCTGCCCAAGGTGCCGGCGCGCGACCGCGCCTTTCTGTGCAATTGGGAGGGGCGCTTTCCGCAACCGATCTGGGACAGCGGCGAGACGGCCTTCCTGCATGTGATCCGCGACCCGCGCGACGTTCTGCTGTCGGGCTGCGCCTATCACCTGACCGCGCCCGAGAAGGGCGAGAGGTTCCTGCACCAGCCGCGCGCCGATCTGGGCGGCCGGACCTATCAGGAGCATCTCAACGCGCTGCGCGATCCCGCCGACCGGCTGCTGTTCGAGATGAACAACAAGCACGCCGAGACGCTGGCGCAGATGCGGGCCTGGCCCTGGGGTGATCCCCGCTGCGCCGAGCTGCGCTACGAGGATCTGATGGGCGACCGCGACGGCGCCCTGTTCGGCCGCGCGCTGCAGGCGCTGGGGCTGGCGGGGGAGGAGCTGAGGGCCGGTCTGCGCGCCTTCTGGGACCACAGCCTGTTCGGCGGGCTGGCCCGGGACGAGGCGCGCACCGGGCGGCTGGAAAGCCATATCGCCTCGGGCGGGCGGCTGCGGCGCTGGCAGCGCGAGCTGCCGCGCGCGGTGGGCCGGATCTATGCGGAACGCTTTGGCGCGGATCTGATCGCGCTGGGCTACGAGACAGACACCAGCTGGGCCGAGACCCTGCCAGTACATCCGGCAGCCGCCTGACCAGCAGCAACCTTTACGAGGCGCCATTCGCGCCGCAGACCGAAGCAGGAGAGACGACATGGTCCAACTGACGCTTCCCAAGAACAGCCGGATCACCACCGGCAAGACCTGGCCGAAACCGGAAGGCGCCAAGAATGTGCGGACCTTCAAGATCTACCGCTGGAACCCGGACGACGGTCAGAACCCGCGTGTCGACACCTATTTCCTCGACATGGACAAATGCGGCCCGATGGTCCTGGACGCGCTGATCAAGATTAAGAACGAGGTCGACCCGACCCT
>JBFXGQ010000366.1:0-5254 GCA_050177915.1 Pseudodonghicola sp.
CTGGTGGCGGTCATCCTGACGGTGCTGTTCGACGTGCGCTATCTGGTGATCGTGGCGGTGGTCATCGCGCTCTCTGTCTGGTTCACCTTCAAGGTCACCGAATGGCGGGTGCAACTGCGCCGCGAGATGAACGATCAGGACACCGACGCCAACCAGAAGGCGATCGACAGCCTGCTGAACTACGAGACGGTCAAGTATTTCGGCGCCGAGACCCGGGAGGCCGCCCGCTATGACGTCGCCATGCGCGGCTATGAGCAGGCGGCGCTGAAGACCGCCTATTCGCTGGCCTTCCTGAACTTCGGTCAGTCCTTCCTGATCACCCTGGGGTTGATCGGGGTGATGGTGCTGGCCGCCATGGGCGTGCAGGACGGCACGCTGACGGTGGGCGATTTCGTCATGGTCAACGCCTATATGATCCAGATCACCATCCCGCTGAACTTCCTCGGCACCGTCTACCGCGAGATCCGCCAGGCGCTGGTCGACATGGGCGAGATGTTCGATCTGCTGGAGCAGCCGCAGGAGGTCCGCGACCGGCCCGGCGCGCCGGATCTGAAGGTTGCCGGCGGCCGGATCGAGCTGGACGACGTACGGTTCTCCTACAACCCCGACCGCGCCATCCTGAAGGGGGTGAGCCTGGATGTGCCGGCCGGCCATTCGGTCGCCATCGTCGGCGCCACCGGCTCGGGCAAGTCGACCATCGGGCGGCTGCTGTTCCGCTTCTACGATGTGACCGGCGGCGCCATCCGGATCGACGGCCAGGACATCCGCGACGTGACCCAGTCCAGCCTGCATGCCGCCATCGGCGTGGTGCCGCAGGACACGGTGCTGTTCAACGATACCATCCGCTATAACATCGCCTATGGCCGCGACGGCGCCACCGAGGCCGAGATCGTCGCGGCGGCGCGGGCCGCGCAGATCCACGATTTCATCCTGTCGCTGCCCGAGGGCTATAACACCCAGGTGGGCGAACGCGGGCTGAAACTGTCCGGCGGCGAGAAACAGCGCGTCGGCATCGCCCGCACGCTGCTGAAGAACCCGCCGATCCTGCTGCTGGACGAGGCGACCTCGGCGCTGGACAGCCATACCGAGCAGGAGATCAAGGGGGCGTTGCAGCGCGCCGGCGAGGGGCGCACGGTGATCACCATCGCGCACCGGCTGTCGACCATCGCCGAGGCCGACAAGATCGTCGTGCTCGACAAGGGCGAGGTGGTCGAGCAGGGGGCGCATGACGATCTGCTGGCCCGCGGTGGCCGCTACGCCACCCTGTGGCGGCGTCAGCAATCCGATCCCGACGCCGCCTGAGCCGGAATGCGGCGCCACCCCGGCGCGGGACCCGAATAGTTCCCGATTTTCGCCATGATCCGGACCCGATGCTGTGGTCCTTGGGGCCGGTACATACAGGCAGAGGACCGGCAGACGGCCGGCAGGGGCGATAATGGGTAAACGAGCAGGGTGGGCTCTGGCAGTCTTGATGGCCGAATTGCTGGCCATCGTTTTGGTGTTCCAGGTTTTTACCTCATTCGAATGCCGGCAGACCGGGGTAGAGACCGCCTGTCGCGCCTTGCGCAGCGGCGCGCTGCGCGGGCTGTCCGTGGTGGCGGCGATGGTACTGGTGCTGGGGCTGCGGCGGGATCTGCGCCAGCGGCTGGCGGCCCTGACCGGCGCGGTGCACGGCCGGTTCGGCTGGGTGCTGGTGCATCTGCTGGGGATCGCGCTGATCTTCGTGCCCTGGCTGGTGGCCGATGTGCAGGTGCAGCGCGCCGGCTTCGGCGGTTTCCTGTTCCTGCTGGGCGGCGGTGCGCTGGTGTCCGGTGTCGCCGGCGCGCTCTGGCTGATGTCGCCGCGCGACTGGGGCATCTGGCTGCGCGCGGGCGGCGGCGGCGCCGTGGCGCTGGCGGCGGTGGCGGCGCTGATCCCCGATCTGGCCGACGCGCTGGATGTCGCCTGGAGCATGCATGCGCTGCAGATCTCGACCTTCTATGGCGTCGCGGTGCTGCTGTCGCTGGCCGGCCAGCGGGTGTTTCTGGACCTGACCCCGCCGACCATCGGCACCGAGATGTTTCAGGTCGAGATCGCCGGCTCCTGTTCGGGGATCGAGGGGTTCGCCCTGATCGCCGGCTTCATGGCGATCTACGCGCTGATGATGCGCGGCATGCTGCGGCCGGGGCGCTATTGGCTGATCGTGCTGCCGCTGGCGCTGTGCGTGAGCTGGCTGTTCAACATCCTGCGCATCACGGTGCTGATCCTGCTGGGCACCTATGTCTCGCCCAGTCTGGCGGTGAACGGGTTCCACAGCTTTGCCGGCTGGCTGTTCTTCACCGTGCTGGCGCTTTGCATTCTGGCGGTGGTGCAGAGCCGGTCGTGGCTGCAGCGCCCGCTGCCGGAGCGCGCCGCTGCCGCGCCGGCGTCCGGGGATCTGTCGCTGACCGGCGACTGGACCGCGGCGCGGATCGTGCCCTTTATCGTCTTCATGCTGTCGGGGCTGATCGCCAACAGCTTCTGGCAGAACCCGGCGCTGGGGTTCCCGCTGCAGGCGGCGATGATGGCGGCGGCGTTGTGGGTGTTCCGGCGGCCCTTCCTGACGCTGGACTGGCGGCTCGATCCGGTGGCGCTGCTGGCCGGCGCCGCGGTGGGGGCGGGCTGGCTGGCGCTGGCCGACTGGGGCTCGGCGCCGCTGGCGGGGCTCGAGACGCTGGGCGCCGGCGCGCTGGCGGCCTGGGCGGTGGTGCGGGTGCTGGGCACCTCGGTACTGGTGCCGGTGGTGGAGGAGGCGTTCTTCCGCGGCTATCTGATGGCGCGGCTGGATACCGGCGGCCTGCCGATGCGCATCGCCGCGGTGGCGGTGTCGACCGCGGCCTTCGCGGTGCTGCACGGCCGGTACGTCGAGGCCGGGCTGGCCGGGCTGGTGTTCGCGCTGGTGATGTTGCGGCGTGGCCGGCTGGCCGATGCCATTGTCGCGCATGCGACCGCAAATGCGATTGTCGCCGCGGCGGCATTGCTCAGCGGAGACTGGTCGCTGATCTGAAACAACAAGGCGCGCGAGCTTCTGCAGGCGCGCCACGTTGGTCCTTGATGCGGGCCGGCCTCAGGCGCGGCGGCGCTTCATTTCCCAGGACAGGATCAGCGCGGCGCCGATGGCAGCCATCGCCAGCAGGCCGGTCGAGGCGTCGATTTCCGGAACCTGCGAGCTGGTGCCGCCGTCGTCGCCGCCCCAGCACCAGTCCCATGCCGAGGACAGAAAGCCAGCGGTCTGGGCCGAGGCCCCGACGGTGGTCGCGAACAGGGCCGGAACGGCCGTGGCGAGGATAGAAAGCTTACGCAGCATCAGATGTTACTCCCTAGTGAACTCTGAGGACTTTGGCAGATCGGAAAAATTCTAGCAAAATTTGGTTTGAAATTGGCGCATCCGGACGAACAATGGGGGTATTGTTTTTCAATTGTCGCCGACAATGGGAAGATCGCCCCCAGATTGTACGACTTGCTCGCGTGTCGCGCGCGGCGGGGCCCGGTTTCGCAGTTGCAGCGATTCGCGAGGCGGCCCCGAATCGATGCGGTATCGAGGCTGCATCCATGTTGCGGCGACATGGCCGTCGTCCTGCCGTCTCGCGCATCGCCGCCGCCGGGTTCTTGCGGCGATTCTCGTCGTGATTAACCCCGGACTGCGGCAAAGTGAGGGCCGCCGGCACCGCCGGATGGCGCGGTGGATCGGTGTGTGCGCGCGCTGCGGCGGCGGTTCGGGCTGCGGCGACATCCCGGGTCCCGTGGCCCTTGGCTTGTCCCCGGATGCAGGGTAATAGGGGGAAATTCCTCCGATTGCCCAACGCTTGGCGCCGCCTTGCGCAGCGGGCATCGGGCCGGTATCGGAACGATTACAACGGGGCAGCCGGACCGCGGGCAACGCGGCATCGGGGCCAGCCAAAGAGAGGCGGGGGCAAGGCATGAGCGACGCCGACAGTTTCATCGACGAGGTCACCGAAGAGGTTCGCCGCGATCGGCTGTTCGCGCTGATGCGCCGCTATGGCTGGATCGCGGTGGTCGTCGTCATCGCCGTCGTCGGCACCGCCGCCTATCGCGAGTACAGCAAGGCGCAGGCCCTGGCCGCGGCCCAGGCCCTGGGCGACGGCATGCTGACGGCGCTGGAACAGGATGCGCCGGCCGACCGCGCCGGCGCGCTGTCGGCGATCGACGCCACCACGCCGGGCGGCGAGGCGGTGCTGAACTTCCTGACCGCGGCGGCCCGCGCCGAGGCCGGCGACACCGCCGCCGCCGTCGCCGATCTGGAGGAGATCGCCCGCAATGGCGCGCTGCCCGAGATCTATCGCCAGATCGCCGCCTTCAAGGCGCTGGCGCTGCAGGCCGACACGCTGTCCGCCGATCAGCGCCGGCTGCAGTTCGAGGCGCTGAGCCAGCCCGGCGCGCCGCTGCGCCTGCTGGCGCAGGAGCAGATCGCGCTGATCGACGTTGCCGAAGGCGACGCCGAGGCGGCGCTGGCGCGGCTGCAGCAGATCCTGCAGGACGCGGAAACCGATGCCACCTTGCGGCAGCGCGTTTCTCAGGCCATCGTGGCGCTGGGTGGCACCCCGGCGCCGGCCCCCGGCACGCAGCAGGGCTGAGACCCGGCGCGGCGCATCTGAACACCGACGGAACCACAGGCAGAACGACAGGCACCTTGAGATGAACGCAGCGTCTTCCCTCTCGCGCACCGGTCTGGCCCTTTTCGGCGGGGCGGTGCTGTTTCTTTCCGCCTGCTCCGAGCCCGAGGTCATCCTGCCGGGCGAGCGCGAGGCGATCCGCCCGGCCACCGAGCAGCAGCTGACCGAGGCGGCGCAGGGCAACCAGACCCGCGCCATCCGCCTGCCGGCGCAGGCCGCCAACACCAGCTGGGCGCAGGCGCAGGGCACGCCGTCCTATCGCATCGCCCATCCGGCGCTGAGCGCGGCGCCGCAGCTGGCCTGGTCGACCCCGATCGGCGAGGGCGACGGCCGCCGGCAGCGCATCACCGCCGTGCCGGTGGTGGCCAACGGGCTGGTCTACACGCTGGATTCCGCCGCCCGCGTCACCGCCGTCGGCGCGAATGGCGCGGTGGCCTGGAGCACCGATCTGATCCCCGCCAGCGACAACGACGGCGAGGCGACCGGCGGCGGCCTGGCCTATCACGAGGGCACGCTCTACATCTCGTCCGGCTTCGGGCGGCTGACCGCGCTGGAGGCCGCCACCGGCCAGATCCGCTGGCAGCAGTAGCTCGACGCCACCG
>JBFXGQ010000367.1:0-5237 GCA_050177915.1 Pseudodonghicola sp.
GCGGCCGTGCAGGATCAGCCAGTGATGGGCGTGCTGCTGGAAATCCACCGGCACATTGTCCTCGATGGCGCGTTCGACCGTGTCGACATCCTTGCCCGGGCAGATACCGGTGCGGTTGCCGACGCGGAAGATATGGGTGTCGACCGCCTGCGCGGGATAGTGCCACCACATGTTCAGCACCACATTGGCGGTCTTGCGGCCGACGCCGGGCAGCGATTGCAGCGCAGCGCGGGAATTGGGGACGATGCCGTCGTAATCCTCGACCAGGATCTTTGACAGTTTCATCACGTTCTTGGCCTTGTTGCGGAACAGGCCGATGGTCTTGATGTGCTCGATCAGCCGCTCTTCGCCCAGATCCAGCATCTTCTGCGGCGTGTCGGCGATGGGGAACAGGTGGCGCGTGGCCCTGTTGACGCCCGCGTCGGTGGCCTGCGCGCTCAGCGCCACGGCGACCAGCAGCGTATAGGCGTTGACATGCTCCAGCTCGCCCTTGGGTTCGGGCTCGCGGTCATGAAACCGGGTGAAGATCTCGCGGATCGTGTGATAATCGAGCTGCTTTGCCATCCGGCCCTTAATGCCGTGCAGCGTGCCGCACCGCAACGCCAAAGCGCAGGAAACGGGTCGCATCGGCGCCGCGGCGACCCTAGGTTGGGCAGACCGGAAAGGAGAGTGTGCGATGACCGAAGACAGCAGCGAACTGGGCTATCATTTCAACGTGATGCGCCGGGCGATCGAACTGATCGACCAGAACCAGCGCGACGGCGGCGAAGCGCTGGCGCTGGAGCAGCTGGCGGCGCGGATGGACATGAGTCCGGCGCATTTCCAGCGGCTGTTCTCGCGCTGGGTCGGGGTGTCGCCGAAGAAGTATCAGCAATATCTGCGGCTGGGTCTGGCCAAGGCGCTGCTGCGCGAGCGGTTCACGACGCTGGAGACCGCCCATGCGGTGGGCCTGTCGGGCAGCGGCCGTCTGCATGACCTGTTCCTGCGCTGGGAGGCGATGAGCCCCGGCGACTACGCCCGCCACGGCGGCGGGCTGAAGATCCGCTGGGGCTGGTTCGACAGCCCGTTCGGCCCGGCGCTGGCGATGGGCACCGACAAGGGGCTCTGCGGTCTGGCCTTCGCGGCCGAGACCGGGCCGGTGGCGGCGATGGCGGATATGCGCGGGCGCTGGCCGGGGGCGGAGTTCGTCGAGGATGCCGCCGCACTGGCGCCGCTGGTCACCGCGGCCTTCGAGCAGCGCGGCGAAACGGCGCTGCACATGATCGGCTCGCCGTTGCAGATCAAGGTCTGGGAGGCGCTGCTGCGCATCCCCTCGGGCCATGTCACCACCTATTCCGAGATCGCCCAGGCGATCGGCAGCCTGCGGGCGGTGCGCGCGGTGGGCACGGCGGTGGGGCGCAACCCGGTCAGCTGGCTGATCCCCTGCCACCGCGCCCTGCGCAAGTCCGGCGGTCTCGGCGGCTATCACTGGGGGCTGCCGGTCAAGCGCGCCATGCTGGCCTTCGAGGCCGCCCGGGCCGAGGAGCGGTCGCAGGAAGCGGTCGCCTCCTGACGCCAGGGTCGCCAGCGGAACCGCCGGGCGGGCGGCTTTTGCGCCGCCAGCTCTGCCGCCGCCTTTTTGCCGGCCTCGTGCCGCTCGCGGCACGCGCGCAGCTCGATCTCATGGTTGCTGGGGCGCCGTTCCTGCTGCCAGCGGTCGAGGCCCAGGGTGATCATCACGATCCAGTCGTAGGAATTCATCGGTCTTCTCCTGATCTTTTGCCGAAGAAGACCACGGCGCTGCTGACAGCCTGTTGTCAGTGGCCAATGCTAGGATGTCAGCAGGCTGACATGTCAGGAAAGGCCCGATGTCCCGCAGCGACCGACTGTTCGAAATCATCCAGATCCTGCGCGCCGCGCGGGCGCCGCTGCGCGCCGAGGATCTGGCCGACAAGCTGGAAGTGTCGAAACGCACGATCTACCGCGACATCGCCGTGCTGCAGTCGATGCGCACGCCGGTCGAGGGCGAGGCCGGCGTCGGCTATGTGCTGCGCAAGGGCTACGATCTGCCGCCGCTGAATTTCGACGAGGAGGAGATCGAGGCGCTGCATGTCGGGCTGGCGCTGCTGATGCGCACCGGCGACGGCGCGCTGCAGCGGGCGGCGGCGCGGGTCAGCCGCAAGATCGCCGATGTCCATGCCTCGGCCGAATGGCTGCAGGTGGCGCCCTGGGGGGCGCCGCCGGACGATCCCGACCAGGGCTGCGTCCCGGTCGCGCTGCTGCGTCAGGCGGTGCGCGGCGCCCGCAAGCTGCGGCTGGTCTCTATCGACAAGGAGGGGCAGCAGACCGCGCGCGTCCTGCGGCCGCTGGGGCTGATCTATCACATCGACTGCACCCTGCTGGCCGGCTGGTGCGAGCTGCGCGGCGGCTTTCGCCATTTCCGCACCGACCGGATGCTGGGTGCCGAGTTGCTGGAGCAGAGCTTTGCCGAAGAGGCGCAGATGCTGCGCCGGCTCTGGCGCGAGCAGGAGGACTGGAACTATGTCTTCAGCCCGTGAAGCGCTTGGAAATGCGCGGCAATCCGCCGAACCGGGCGGCTGCGCGCTTGAGTGCCCGGAGCCAAGTCACGATATATAAGACCCAAATATAAGACCCCAATTCCCGCGTGGCGGGAGAGGACAGCAAGAGGCAAGCCTATGAAGCTCGTGAAAACCACCACCGCCGCCGCGATCTGCGCCGTTGTCGTTCTGGGCGCCTGTACCGATCCGGCGACGCTGAACCCCGACGATCCGAACCGCAAGACCAAGCAGGGCGCGCTGATCGGCGGGCTGCTGGGCGCGGGCATCGGCGCGATGTCGGGCACCTCGCACAAGACCACCGCCGTGCTGGGCGGCGCCGCCATCGGCGCCTTCACCGGCGCCGCCATCGGCGACCGCCTCGACCGGCAGGAGGCCGAGCTGCGCCAACAGCTGGGCAGCGACGGCATCACCGTCACCAATACCGGCGACCGGCTGATCGTGTCGCTGCCCAATGACATCACCTTCGCCACCGACAGTTTCGAGGTCCGCCCGGCCCTGCGCGCCGATCTCGGCAAGGTGGCGGCGCATCTGCAACGCTATCCCGACATGACCGTGCAGGTGATCGGCCATACCGACAGCGACGGCGACGCCGCCTATAACATCGGCCTGTCGCAGCGCCGCGCCAATGCGGTGGCCGATATCCTGCAGGCCAATGGCGTGTCCTACACCCGCCTCACCACCATCGGCCGCGGTGAGGAGGCGCCGGTCGCCTCGAACCTGACCGAAGAGGGCAAGGCGCGGAACCGCCGGGTCGAAATCGTTATGATCCCCAACCAGTGATCGCCCCCGGGCCGGCCCGAACGGGCTGGCCTGATCGGCGCGGGCGATCTATGTCATGGGGGGCGCATTGCAACCGGAGGCTCCTTCCATGACCGCTCCTCTTCTGCTGGGCATCGCCGGCTCGCTGCGCCGCGACTCGGCCAATCGCAAGCTGATGCGCGAGGCGCTCCGCCTGTTCGGCCCGGCCGAGGTCGCCGAGGCCGACCTGCGCCTGCCGCTCTACGATGGCGATCTCGAGGAGGCCGAGGGCATCCCGGCGCCGGTGCAGGCGCTGGCCGACCGGATCGCCGCGGCGGATGCGGTGGTGATCTCCACCCCCGAATACAACAAGGGCCCCTCGGGCGTGCTGAAGAACGCGCTGGACTGGGTCAGCCGCACCAAGCGCAACCCCTGGACCGACAAGCCGGTGGCGGTGATGTCAGCGGCGGCCGGCCGCGCCGGCGGCGAGCGGTCGCAGATGGTGCTGCGCAGCTTTCTGGTGCCGTTCCAGCCGCGGCTGCTGACCGGGCCCGAACTGCATGTCGCCGATTGCCGCAACCAGTTCGACGCAGACGGCCGGCTGATCAGCGACCGCTATGCCGCCACCCTCGAGACGCTGATGCAGAAGCTGCGCGCCGAGATCGGACGCTGAGACGGCGCCGCCGGCGCGGCAGAGGTATTTGGACCAAGGTGAAAGCAGCGGTCCGGCCCTTGCGTTGACGAGAGGCTCAGGGCGCGGGGTCAGAGCGAGGCTTCGGGGCGGAAATCGTCGGGAAGCGCGTCGCGCCCCTCCAGCACCAGATCGGCCATCACCTCTGCTACCTTGGGCGCCATGCCGAAGCCGATCTTGAAGCCGCCGTTGGCGATGAACTGACCCTTGTGCAGCGGATGCGCTCCCAGCATCGGTGCGCGCGACTTGGCGCGGGGGCGCAATCCGGCCCAGCGTTCGATCACCGCGGCACCGTGCAGCACCGGCATGGCGGCCACCGCGCGCTCGATCACCGCGTCGAGCTGGGCGTCAGTGGCCTTGGGGTCGTCGAAGTCCCGCTCGCTGGTCGAGCCGATCGCCAGCGTGCCGTCGGCATGGGGCACGATATGCACCGCGTCGGCGAAGATCTGCGGCGCGTCCCCACCGGCATCGAAGCGCAGCAGCGCCGCCTGCCCCTTGACCGCGCCGCCCACCGTCCTGCCGAGCCGGGCGGTGAGCTCGGCCAGCCCGGCGGCGCCGGTGGCGTGGATCACCTGTCCCGCCTCCGGCGCCTCGGTGACGATCTCCACCCCCCGCACCCGGAGCGCGGCGGCGAGCGCGGCGCAGGCGCGGCGGGGGTGCATCCGCGCGCTCAGCGTGTCGTGGATCAGATAGCCGGTGGCGCTGGGCGGCGCCCAGGGGCCGAGCTCGGCCGCCGGGCGCACCTGCCAGCGGGCCTTGCCCTGCCAGAGTTCGGCGGCGGTGCCCTCGCGCGCGCGGGCCAGCTCAAGCGCGCGGTCGTCGGCGATGGGTTGCAGCCGGCCGGTGCGCCCATAGCCCGAGGAGACCCCGCCGGTCGCCTCCACCTCGGCCCAGAACGCTTCCGCCAGGATCAGGCTGTCGAACTGGAACGCCTTCTTGGCGTTCCAGTTTTCCGGCACATGCGGCGCCAGCGCGCCGACCAGCCCGCCGCTCGATCCGGCGCCGGGGCCGTGGGGATCGATCACCCGCACCCGCGCGCCGCGCCGGGCGCAGGCCCAGGCAATGGACAGACCGAAAATTCCCGCCCCGTAGATGGTGATGTCGCCCATTGCCATTGCCGTCGCCTTTCTCCAATGTCGCGCCGTTCTCGGACTGTCTTACGGAAAATCGCAATGGCCGACCAGCGGGCGGAACTCACTTGGCGCGATGGCGGCGTGCCGGTCTCGGAGCAGTTCGACGACCCCTATTTC
>JBFXGQ010000368.1:0-5214 GCA_050177915.1 Pseudodonghicola sp.
GACCCGCAGCCGCGTCGATGTCGAAGAGCGGAAGAAGTTGTGCAGCTTCAGCCCCATCTGGTCAGGCCTCGCGCGGACCGATGGGGGTTTCGATCTGGCCCAGCCCGTCGATCAGGACGGTGCAGACGTCGCCCTCGACCAGCGGTCCGACGCCGGCGGGAGTGCCGGTCATGATCAGATCGCCGGGAGCCAGCGCGATAGAGCGCGACAGAATCGAGATGATCTCGGGAACCGACCAGATCAGATCGGCCAGATCGGCATCCTGACGGACCTCATCATTGACCGACAGCCTGATCGCCCCCCTGTCAGGATGGCCGACGCTTGCCGCAGGAAAGACCGGGCCGATCACAGCCGAGCGGTCGAACGCCTTGCCCCAGTCCCATGGCCGGCCCTGTTCGCGTGCCTGAAGTTGCAGGTCCCGCCGTGTCAGGTCGTTGCCGACGGCATAGCCCCAGACATGGGCCAGGCTTTCGGTCTCGGGGATATCGCGGCCCGCCCGGCCGATGGCGACGACCAGCTCGGCCTCATAGTGGAAATTCGCGGTATCCGGCGGATAGGCGACCACCTCGCCGCTTTCGACCACGGCATCCGCCGGTTTGGTAAAGAAAAACGGCGGGTCACGGTCGGGGTCTTTTCCCATCTCGCGAGCATGCGCCGCGTAATTGCGTCCGACACAGAAGATGCGGCGAACCGGAAACCTCTCGTCAGAGCCCTGGACGGCCACAGAAGGCAGGGGGGCGGGGGGAAATACATAGCGGGTCATATCGGTCCTCTGGTTCGTCATGCTGTCGGATTTCCCTGTGCGGGGCGGTCGCAATCAGGCATGCTGTAATTCAAGCGGCACGGTCAGCGGGTCATAGTTGTAAAGCCAGGCGGCGCGGTCCTTGGCCGGATCCTTGCGGCTGAATGCGTCGCGGAATTCCGCATGGGTATCGTAGTGATAGAGTTTCGCGTGTTCGGTGCTTTCGTTCACGATGCGCGCGGTTCGGTCTATCCGGGCCTGCTCATAGATGCGCAGCGCGTCCTCGGCTTTGTCGCGGGTCTCCAGCGCGCGCATCAGAACGGCCCCGTCCTCGATCGCCATCACCGCGCCTTGCGCCATATAAGGCAGCGTCGGATGCGCGCTGTCGCCCAAAAGGGTGACGCGATCCGTGCTCCAAAACGGCAGGCGCGGACGATTATTCAAGGCCCAGCAGAAGCACTTGTCGCGATCCGCCGCGTCGATTATGGTCTGGACGTCCTGATGGAATCCTTCGTAATCGGCCTTGAGGTCTTCCCATGGTGCCTTGATAGTCCAGCCTTCCTCGTTCCAGCCGGATTTTTCCACACAGCCGACGAAGTTCAGGAACTTCCCGCCATGGACCCAGTAGACCACCATATGTTTCTGCGGACCCATCCAGTTCACAAAGATCGGCGGCTGGAAATCGGCGGGAAGCTTCTCTGCCGGAACCATCACGCGCCAGGCGACATTGCCGGTGAAATTCGCGGGCTCGTTGCCGTGCATCTGCGCGCGGATGACGGATTTGATGCCGTCGGCGCCGACAAGAATGTCGCCCCGCACGGATGTGCCGTCGGACAAATGCAAGGTCACACCGTCGCTGTCCTCGTCATAGCGCCGAGCCGTTTTGTTCAGGTGGATCGCCCGGGGTGACAATTCACGCACCCGCGCCTCCAGCAGGCGCAGCAGATCGGGCCGATAGACATGCAGGTAAGGCGCGCCGAACTTGCTGCGATGCTCTTCACCCAAGGTGATTTCAGCCACGATCTCGGCCGTGTCATGCAGGCGGAATTCGGTGCGCAACGGATGAACCGAAACCTTTTCCAGCGGGTCCAGCACACCCAGATGCCGCAGCACGCGGGCGGCGTTTGCGCTGATCTGGATACCCGCGCCAACCTCTCCCAAATCAGGGGCCTGCTCGAACACCTCGACATCATGGCCCGCTTGCAACAGCAGCCCGGCGGCAGTCAGCCCGCCGATCCCCGCCCCGGCGATGAGTATCTTACTTTTTCCAGCCAACCCGACGTCCTCCTCAATGATGTAAAACCTGTGCCTGCGATCGTCTGGCCATAGGCGAACGGCCCGGCAGATCCTGCTGTGCCGAAGTCATAGGTTTGGTGTTTCAAGTGAAAAAGTTCATTTCTCTTGGCTCAGATGAAAGAAACCGTTTCATCTGTCGGGTTCACGATCACGCCGGCCCGCCGCCCAGATCAGGCACAACCGTAGTCGGGCCGAAAGCAGATCTGGGACCGGAGCCTCTGCAAGGAACGGCATTGGAGAAGTGTTTCTTCAGCCGGATCAAGCGGTTCCGGCGCATGGCGCCCGGATGCGAGAAAACTGTCGCATCCTTCAAGGCATTCGTCGATCTCGCATGCGCGATGGCTTGGATTAACTCAATGAAATCGTCGTCTAGGGCCAGTCGGCAAAGGAGCGCGCGGCCATTCGCGATGCCTCGCTGCGGTTGCGGATCCGGGCACGGTAGATCGAGGGGGCCAGTCCACTGTTGCGCTTGAAGAAGTGGCTGAACTCCGAAGCGTCCGCGAAGCCAAGCGAATAGGCGATTTCCTCGATGGGTTTGCCAGAACGTTCCAGCCAGATCGTCGCCTCGCGCATCATGCGCTGCTGGATGAGGCGCAGCGGCGGGCGTTGCAGATGGCGTCGGCAGATGCGGTGCAGTCGCTCATAGCTGATGCCCAGATCCGCGGCATAGTCGCGGACGGTGCGGTGGCTGCGAAAATGCCGCTCGACCAATTGCCGGAATGCGTAGAGGATCTGCATCTCACTGCCCTGTCCCAGCACCGGCGCCTGAAAGCTGCCATGCCGCCAGATGTCGATCAGCAAGACGCGTATGCAGGACTGGATCGCCAGGTAAGAACCGGGACCGCCGCTGGCGATCTCATCGGCGATGCGCCGGGCCAGCGCGACCGGTTCGATGCCCGAAAGATCGTAATTCCCCACGACCACAAACTGACGCAGGACCGGGGCCAGCAGTTCAGCCTCGGCGCTGGCGCCAAGCATGTCGGTCATTGCCGGTTCGTTCAGGCCCAGCAGCCAGCCGGAACTGCCCGCCTCGCAGGTAACCAATGCCGCCGGGTTCGGCGGCAGGATCACCGCTGCCGGCCCTTGAGCATCATGGTGACTATCGTCGCGCCCGATCACCACATCGCCTTGGTCGATCACCAGAAGATGAGTGAAACTTTCATACGGCCCTCGGGCAGGACGAAGGGTCTGCGAACGCAGCGTGGTGATCAGCGGCTCTGCGCGGACCATCGGGTCCAAAACCGTGCCATCCCGGAGTGATGAGGAGAATTTTGCGCGATTCATATCATAAATCAACAAATATGAGACATAAAAGCACATTAACCTGCCTCGATACAAGGCGCATCCTTGTCCGAAGTCGTGTGGAGAGCGGCCGGGGGAGCAGGCGGATCGCGGCGATGGCCGGATCCGCGGCCGAGAACGGACAATGTTTTTGGGAGGCAGCGCTTGGGCGGAATCGCAGCAGAATCGGCAGGTCGCGACAGAACGAACGCCATGTTCGAGCGACTGGACCCGATCACCGGCGCAATCGCCTCGCGCGCAGCGGCGATGCGGCGGCGCGAGGCCGTTGCGGCGGCGAACCGTGCCGCCCGGGCGTTTCCCGGCTGGTCCGCCAGCCTGCCGCAGGATCGGCGCCGGATCCTGAACCGTGCCGCCGGGCTGATCGAAGACCATGCCGCCGATATTGCCGACGCGATGCAAGCCGAAATCGGCGCGACAGGGCATTGGGTGCGCTTCAGCCTGGACCTTGGCCGCCGTCACCTAGAGGCTGCGGCGGATCTGGTCACCCACCTGTCGGGGGGCGTCAGCCCTGATGCCGAAAGCCTGTCACTAAGCCTGCGCGAACCCGTGGGTGTGTGCCTGGCGATGGCGCCATGGAATGCGCCGCTGGTTCTGGGACTGCGCTCGATCGCGACGGCGCTGGCTTGCGGCAATACCGTGGTGATGAAGGCGTCCGAGATCTGCCCCGCCTCGCATCTGCTGATCGGGCGTCTGCTGGATGAAGCGGGCCTGCCCGAGGGGGCACTGAATATCGTCACCCATGCTCCCGAACATGCCGAAGAGGTGGTCGAGGCCCTGATCGGTCATCCGGCTGTGCGCCGGGTGAATTTCACCGGCTCGACCCGTGTCGGGCGGATCGTGGCCGAGGTCGCGGCGCGTCATCTGAAACGCTGCCTGCTGGAACTGGGCAGCAAGGCGCCGCTCATCGTGCTGGAGGATGCGGATCTGGATGCGGCCGCCGATGCGGCAACGTTCGGAGCGTTTCTCAATCAGGGTCAGATCTGCATGGCGACGGATCGGATCGTCGTGCTCGACGGCGTGGCCGATGCCTTTGCGGAAAAGCTGGCCCTGCGGGCGCGGCGACTGGTCGCGGGCGATCCGCGCCGGGGCCATGTGCTGGGCCCTCTGGTCAGCGCAAGCGTAGCCCAACGGCTGACCGATCTGCTGTATGACGCGCTGGATCGGGGCGCGACCCTGCTGGCCGGAGGAGAGCCGCGCGGCAACCTTATGGATGCGACGGTTCTGGATCATGTTGCACCCGGAATGGCGATCCATGCTGAGGAATGTTTTGGCCCCGTCGCCACCATCTGCCGCGCCTCGACCGAGGATGAGGCGATAGGCATCGCCAATGATACGCATTACGGCCTGACCGCCGCGATCTTCAGCCGCGATACCGGGCGTGCCCTGTCGCTGGCGCGGCGTCTGGAAACCGGCATCTGCCATATCAACGGGCCGACTGTGAACGACCGTCCTGACTTGCCCTTCGGCGGCGTCAAGGACAGCGGCTATGGCCGCTTTGGCGGTCCGGCCATGCTGGACGAATTCACCGAACTGCGCCGGGTCACTATCGCCACAGGCCCGCGCGACTATCCGTTTCTGACCGAGAGGCTTCAAGACCTGCCATGACCACCCAGCTTTTGATCGCGAATGAACATCGGCCCGCCAGCGACGGGCGCAGCTATACACGGAAGGATCCGGTGAGCGGACAGGTGGCATCGACCGCCGCCGCCGCCAGCGTCGAGGACGCATTGGCTGCCGTTCAGGCTGCCGATGCCGCCTTTGCCAGTTGGGCCGCGACCGCTCCGCAGACCCGCCGCGCCCTGCTGCTGAAGGCCGCCGACGCGATGGAGGCGCGGAAGGACGATTTTATCGCCGCCGCCATGGCGGAAACCGGC
>JBFXGQ010000369.1:0-5233 GCA_050177915.1 Pseudodonghicola sp.
CGACCGGAAACGAGCGGACGCCGCCCGGCCCGGCCGGGGCGCGCGATCCTGGGTGCAGGGGACGGACAGCTTCCGGCGCCCGCCCCGCCGCAATCAGTTGCCGGGGTGGTAATCCACCACCTGGCCCTCGGACGTGCCGGCGACGCGGGGATAGACCAGCGCGGTGGTCTCGCCGCTGGGTTCGAGATTGCCGATTTCGAGGATGTTCCAGTCCCGCTCGGTCACCTGCGCCATCGCCGCCCGGATCGCCATCGCGTCCGAGGTGGAGCCGGCCGCTTCGACGGCGTTGAACAGCCACATGGCCTGGCCGTAGCCGTCGGCGTTCATGATCACCGGCTCGCGGTCGAAGGTCTTCTTGAAATCGGCCCTGAAGGCCTCGGCCCGCTCGGACTTGCGATCCCACCCGGTGCCCTCGAAGATCGAGCCCGCGATATTGTCCCAGCCCAGCAGCTTGCCGGCTTCGTCCGGCCCGCACGAGGCCTGCAGGATGAAGCGCCCTTCAAAGCCCAGTTCGCGCGCCTGGTTGACGATCGGCGCAATGCCCGGGCAGGGCCCCGGAACCGCCAGCGCGTCGGGGTCCGAGCGCAGCAGCGCGGTGAGCTGCGGATAGAAATCGGTCGAGCCATGGGCATAGGTGGCAACGCCGCCCGAGGTACCGCCCGCCGCGGTCCAGCCGGCATCAAAGGTGTCGGCCCAGGCCTTGCCGAATTCATCCTCGCTCTGCATCTGCGCGATCACCTTGACCTCGGGCAGGCTGTCGTGGATCAGCTTGGTGAAGCCGGGCATGTATTTGTAGGTGTTGAACCAGTAGCGGGCGACCAGCGGGTTCCCCAGATCGGCCAGCTTGTTCGACGCCGAGGAGCTGATCACCAGGAACTGCGGGTCGACCGTGGTGTTGAAGCTGAGGATCGGGTAGGTCTCGATGCTGGTGGCAATCACCATCGACGTCACCCCGTCCTGCGCCGTCAGGCGCCGCCCGCAGGCCGCAGCCGTCGCCGAATTGGCCTGCGTGTCGCAGAACACCGCCTCGACCTTCACCTTGTCGCCATTCACCGCGATGCCGCCGGCCGCATTGATATCCTGGACGGCCAGTCGCACCCCATCGGCGAAGTTGGCGCCATATTCGGCATATGCGCCGGTTTGCGGATAGGGCACGCCAAAGCGGAACACCCCGTCTTCGGCCCGGGCCTGACCCGGGAGCACCGCAAGCGGCGCGGCGACGCTCAAGGCAAGCGACGCAACGGCGGCGCGGCGGAATTTTCCTTCAGAGATCCTCATCATTTCCTCCCGTATCTCCAGTTTGACGCGCCCCTCCTCTCAAGGCGCGGCCGACGATATCCGGCACCGCGGGCGGGCCGGTCTTCCGGTGGAGCCGCAAGACGGTCTCCACATCTGATGGCAGGTGTTCTCGGGGCGCTATCGCGCCCTCATCGTGCCGGGTTCGGGGCGATCATAGGCGCCTCATGCGTCGTTCCCCTCGGCCAGCGCCCGCAGCGTCTCGGACATTTCGAGCAGCTGACGGCGGAGCGCCGCATCGTCCATCGCTGCGGGCGCGGGCCTGTGGACGAAGGCGTCATAGATCAGATCGGTCACCTCATCGGCCAGCGCCTCGGGGTCGAGATCGCCAAGCCCCATGCGATATTCCCAGGTCGCCTGTTCGACGAAACCGAACAACATGTCGCGTCCCCGGCGGGGCGACCGGTCCGGGCGCAACTCGCCAGAACGGACACCGTCCTCGAGAATGCGGATCACCTGACTGGCGTAGCGGCGATTGAGCCGGAACAGCTCGGAACTCCGGTAATCCGCCGACATCCGGATCGAGCTGAAGAACTGCGTCACCATCTCGGGGAAGGAGTAGACGCACCGGATGTGATGGTGGCTGACGAAGCGCAACCGTTCGCGCACGCCCGAGACCTCGGCCAGGCCGGTCTCATAGTTCAGCATGATTTCCTGATACCAGTCGCACATGACCGCGATCATCAGCTGATGCTTGGTCGGGAACAGGCGATAGATCGCGCCCTCCACGACACCGATCCGCTCGGCGATCTCCGACATGGCGATCTCGCGGCCATTGGCCTCGGTAATGGCTTCGCGCGCGGCGGCCATGATCTCGGCAATGCGGTTGCTGCGGCTGAGCCGCACCCGTGGCCTCGGCACTGTTGCCAATGGCTCCTCCTCTCTCCTCGGCACTGGCGGCTCCTCAGCGCGCCAGCGGTCCGAATCCTTGCCCGATATTACTGACATAGACTCATCAAACGATGCAAGAATGTCTTGCCGTATTCGGTGCCGAAGTCGTTTTATGCCCAGAGCGATCTTGTTTGAAGTTTAGTAAGCCACTGTTATAAATCAATTATATGACATGTTTCTGAGGCAATCCGCAGAGAAAGCGCTTATATCCGGGCAGAGGCTGACCGAGGAGAGATCGCCTTCTATAAGTGATGATGACTTACTTATGGATCCCTCCTCGCAACCGCTGTCGCCGAATGACGCAGCTTTGCCTCCCCCCTCAACGCGGCCAACCGCGCCACGCGGTGAACGACCCGACCCGAGCCGCAAGCGATGATCATGCCCATATCGGGCCGCCCCACACATGATGTTACCGCCCCGATTCATAGATTGACTTTCATCTGGCGCGCCGCAACATTGAGCGAGCGCTCATTCATTCGCTGAACGAACAACGCCCGGCGGATCGGGAAACGCGCGCCGAGGAGAGATTGGGAGGACGCGGAGGAGGATCGGACCGGCGGGTCGCCGCGCAGCGCATGGCGACAATGGCTCTGACGACGGCGCGCCGGACCGCCGCCACCCACTCTGCACGGCAATCACTGTCAACGAGGAGGAGAAACCATGACAGCGAAAAGAAAAGCGGGACGTCTCGCAGCAATCGGGGCCGTTGCCTGCGCCCTTGCGACCCTGACCGGAATGGCATCCGCGCAGGAGAAATTTGAGCTCAAGTTCGCGGACAGGATGCCGACGTCGCACCCCACGCCGGTCCATGGGGCCAACGCCTTTATCGAGAAGGCGCAGCAGCTGTCCGACGGGGCCCTGACGATCACCTATTACCCGGTCGAGCAGCTGGGCAAGGCCTCGGACATGCTCCGCCTGATCAAGACGGGCGTGGCGGATATCGCGAATATCGCCCCGGCCTATATGACGGAAAAACTGCCGCTCTCGGGCGTTGCCGAACTGCCCAACGTCTATGAACAGGCCTGCGACGGCAGCCTTGCGATCTACAACATGAGCCAGCCCGGCGGGTTCCTCTATGAGCATGAGGTCGGCCGCAACGACTTTCGCGTTCTGTTCGTCGCCGGCTATGGCGCCTATCGCGCAGTGAGTGCCTCTCGCACGATCGAAAAGGCCGCGGATTTCGAGGGCATGAAGATGCGCACCGCAGGCGGCGCCATGGACATGACCGCAAAGGCGGTCGGCGCGGTATCGGTGCGCATCCCGGGGCCGGACGTCCTCCCCTCGCTTCAGCGCGGCACGCTCGACGGCGCCTTCTTCCCGCTGCAAAGCGTCCGGCCGTTTGGCGCCCAGGAGGTGCTCAAGTCGCTCACGCCCAACGTGGCGGTCGGCAGTTTCACCCTGGTCTACGGGATCAGCGAACGCACCTGGCAGTCCCTGCCCGAGAACATCCAGAACGCCCTGCTTGAGGCCGGCCGCGCCGCCACGCAAGAGCATTGCGCCTATCTGGAAGCGACCGAGCAGGCCCTGGTCAAGTCGCTTGAGGACGAGAACGGGATCAAGGCAGTGGCCCTGCCCGATGCCGAGGTCCAGATTCTGAACGCCAAGTTCCTGGACGTCCAGAAGGCCTGGGCCGAGGCGCTCGATGGGCGCGGACAACCCGGGACGCAGGTTCTCGACGCCTTCCGCCAGGCGATGGAGACCGCACGGAAATGATCTGGAACGCCTTTCTCCGGGAATTGGGCCGGGTGGCGAAGGCGATCGAGACAGGGCTCGCCGTCGTGGCGGCCCTGTCGATGCTGGCGATCCTCTTCCTGACGACTGCCGACGTGGTGATGCGCTATGCGATCAACGCGCCGCTGGGCTGGGCCTACGATCTGGTCACCTATTACCTGCTGGCGGCAACCTTCTTTCTGGCGTTTCCGCTGGCCCTGGGGGCAGGCGATCACATCGCGGTCGATTTCATCGCCCGGAAACTGCCACAACGGCTGACCCGGCTGGCGCTGGCACCCGCCTGCCTCCTGTCCGCCGCACTGTTCGGGGCCGTCGGCTGGTACGGCCTGCACGAGGCGATAGCGGCCTGGCGCCAGGACGAGGTCATCGCCGGGGCCATCCTCTGGCCAGTGTGGCAGACCAAGATCTTCCTGCCGCTGTCGATGTGGGCGATGGCGCTGCGCCTGGTTCATATCGGACTTTCCCACGCGGGCGCCGCAGTGGATGCCGCGCGGTTCCCGTTCCGGGCGCCGGCCTTCCATGCCGCCGAAGACTGACATCAGGAGACAGGACAGAACATGAGTATCATTGCGGTTATCGCCGTCCTCTTCGTCTTGCTCGCGGTCGGCTTGCCGGTGGCATTCTCGCTGGGGCTGGCCGGGGCGTTCGGTCTCTGGCTGGAGGGCGGCACGGGCATGCTTCTGGGTATTCTCGCCACGGCGCCGGGCTCCGCGCTCAGCAGTTACGAGCTTCTGACGGTGCCGATGTTCCTGCTGATGGCAGAATTCATGGTCGCCAGCCGAATTTCCAACACGCTGTTCGATGCCATCGCCTGCTGGACCGCGCGCCTGCGCGGCGGGCTGGGCATCGCCACGGCCATCACCGGCGCCGCCTTCGGCGCGATCTCGGGGTCCAGCACCGCCGCCGCGGCGACGCTTTCGACATCCAGCGTGCCGTCGATGATCCGACAGGGCTATGACGCGCGCTTCGCGTCGGGGATCGTGGCAATCTCGGGCACGCTGGCCATGCTGATCCCGCCCAGCATCGCGATCATCTTCTACGGTCTGCTCAGCGGCGCGGATGTCGGCAAGCTTCTGATTGCCGGGCTGGTGCCGGGGATCATGGTGACGCTTGCGGTGATCCTCACCATACGTGTGATGATCTGGCGCAACCCGGCGCTTGCCCCCGACCGCGGTCGCACCTCCTGGTCGGAAAAATTCATCTCGCTCAGGGTCGCCGGCCCGTTCATCCTGCTGTTCCTGCTGGTGACGGGGTCGATCTACCTCGGCATCGCCACCCCGGTCGAGGCCTCGGCGCTTGGCGCGATGGGAGCCCT
>JBFXGQ010000370.1:0-5228 GCA_050177915.1 Pseudodonghicola sp.
GGCTGTCGAACGGTGTCGCCGAAACCGACATCGTGACCGATTTCGCCCCCGGCCTCGACACGCTGCACCTGCGTCACGGCGCGGTGATCGGGACCGAAGCGACCGACACCGGGCTGCTCCTGCTGCTGAGCGGCGCCGATGGCGATGCGGTCGAACTGCTGGGGGTGACGGAAGCCGACTGGCTGGCCCTGGCCTGAGCGACGCCTGCCGGCGGCCGGCCGTCAGGGCACCATGGTCTCGGCCTGGTTCACCAGCTTGTCGAGGATACGCGAGAACGCCTCGATCTCCTCCTCGCTCAGCGGCGACAGCAGCTGGCGCGACTGGTTCTCGGACATCGGCGCGATCTCGGAGAACTTGGCGCGTCCCGCGGGGCTGAGCGTCAGCAGGATGCGCCGGTGGTTGCCCGGGTCGGGGGCGTGATCGACGAAACCGCGCTTCTTCAGGCTGGTGACGGCGCGGCTGATGTTCATCGGGTGGATCCCGGTGGCGGCGCTGATGTCCTCGGCGGCGCAGCCGGGACTGGCCGAGATCGCCACCATCGACCGCCATTCGTTCAGCGTCAGGTCATGCTGCTTTGCGATCCGCGCGAAGAACGGCTGGCTCATCAGGTTGGTCAGCTTCAGCAGCCTGAAGCCGATCAGGTCCGGGCTCAGCCTGTGCCGGTCGGGCGCGCGCCCGGTCTCGTCATTCGGACTTCTGGTCATGGCGTCGATCCGCTTGTCCTCCCCCTTCGGTCTCCGGCGGCGAATCGCGCGGCCGGATCCGCCGATCTTACCGCGCCGGACCCGTCACGGAAGTGCAGGGCGCGGCCGGACGTGGCGGAATGTCGGTTTTCAGCGGCTTTCAACCAGATCTTTCAAACACTTGGCGGGGGCTTTCCGAAAATCGACATGTCCGCTGCAGATTTGTTGACATAGATCATTTCCCTCAATAACAATTGTTAATGAGGGGAGCGCAAGCTCAGGGAGGAGAACAAGATGATCAAGACGGAACCCCGCGCGCGGGGCAATCGAAAGCGTCGTGCCGGGGCCGCGCTGGTCGCGGTGATGGCCGGCGTGCTGTTCTGCGGCGGTGGCGCGGCGCAGGCCAAGGATGCGAACGCGCCGCTGTTCGGCCTGCTGCCGCCGGAGATTCAGGAGCGCGGCGTGATCCGCGTGGCCGGCGATGCCTATCCGCCCTATCGGATCATCGCCGAGGACGGCAGGACCCGCACCGGGCTCGAGGCCGACCTGCTGGGCGCGATGGCGCCGCTGCTGGGCGTCGAGTTCGAGAATACCGTGGTCGCCGCACTGCCGGCGATGCTGGCGGGGATCGACACCGGCCGCTACGACCTGTCGACCGGGCCGCTGCTGGACACGCCCAAGCGCGAGGAGCGCTACGACATCATTCCGTGGATCTACAGCAAGCCCTCCTACCTGCTGCTGGCCTCGGCCGCCGACAAGGTCTCGACGCTTGAGGATCTCTGCGGCATGCGGGTGGCCTATTCGCCGGGCTCTGCCAGCGAACGCTATCAGCATGCGATCTCGGAGCGGTGCGAGGCCGACGGGCGACCGCGGCTGCAGGATGTGCCGCTGCAGGACAAGAGCACGCTGATGCTGGCGGTCCGCTCGAGCCGCGCCGATGCGATGTCCTCTGAGATGGCGGCGGCGCTCTATCTCCAGTCGGTGTTCCCGGGCGAATTCATCCTGCAGACCGATCAGACCGATGCGTTGGGCATCCTGCACCTGGGCTTCGTGCTGCCGAAGGGCTCGCCGCTCAGCCCGGCGATCCTGGCGGCGCTGACGGCGACGAAGGAGAACGGCGCCTATCAGGCCGTCATGGAGCAATGGGGGCTGGGGGCCGCCGCCCAGCAGGACTTCCACCTGAACCCCGCCTCGAAACAATAGCCTCCCTGGGGGATTTCTCCGATCCTTCGGTCCCGGCGCCCGGCGCCGGGGCACTCCGGTCCGGCCGGTCCGGCCCCACCTATTCCGAGAGGCAGGCATGCTCCATCCGTCCAAAGACATCGACGTATCGACCGCGATCCAGCCGCGTTCGCCGCTGATCACCGCCGCGACGGTGCTGATTGCCCTGATGGGCATCGGTCTGGTCAGCTTTCTGGTCTTCAACCCGCGGTTCGAATGGCCGATCGTGGCGCGCTATCTCTTCGCGCCGACCGTGCTGAAGGGGCTGGGGGTGACCATTCTGCTGACCGCGCTGGCGATGGCCATCGGCACGGTGATCGGCACCGTCATGGCGCTGTTGCTGATCGGCAAGTTCGGTCCCGGCCGCTGGATGGCGGCGACCTATCTGTGGCTGTTCCGCGCCACCCCGCCGCTGATCCAGCTGATTTTCTGGTACAACCTCGCCTATCTGGTGCCGCGCATCCCGGTCGGCCTGCCCTTCATGGAACCGCTCTGGGTGCTGGACGCGAACCGCCTGATCACCCCCTTCGTGGCGGCGCTGCTCGGGTTGGGTCTGGTCGCCGGCGCCTATATGACCGAGATTGTCCGCGCCGGCCTGTTGTCGGTCGACAAGGCCCAGCACGAGGCCGCCAAGACCATCGGCATGGCGCCGGTGCAGGCCTTCTTCCGGATCATCGCGCCGCAGGCCATGCGCTTCATCATGCCGCCCGCTGGCAATCAGGTGATCACCATGGCCAAGGCCACCTCGCTGGTCAGCGTGATCGCGATGAACGACCTGCTGCATTCGGTCCAGCTGATCTACAACCGCACCTTCGAGGTGATCCCGCTGCTGCTGGTTGCGGTGATCTGGTTCCTCGTCCTGATCGGTGCGCTGACCGTCCTGCAGAAACGGGTCGAGCGGTATTATTCGCGCGGCTACGTCCAGACCCGCGTGATCCACGCCGATCCCGAAGACGATGATCTCAGCCTTGCGACGGAGGCGAAGTAACCGCGATGACCCTGCAAGACCAACCCAATGTGCCGCTGCTGGACGTCCGCAATCTGGTCAAGCATTACGGCGCCTTCCAGGCCCTGAAGAGCGTGTCGCTGAGCGTGAACGAAGGCGAGGTGGTCGCGGTGATCGGCCCCTCGGGCTCGGGCAAATCGACCTTGGTGCGCTGCGTCAACATGCTTGAGCCGGTGCAGGGCGGGGCGATGTATCTGGACGGGGCTCTGCTGGGCTACCGGATGGACCGGGACCAGCTGCGCGAGATGACCAGTCGCGAGCGCGCGGTGCAGCGCCGGCAGATGAGCATGGTGTTCCAGCAGTTCGCCCTTTTCCCCCACATGACCGCCGAGCAGAACGTCATGGAGGGGCCGGTGCAGGTGCTGGGCATCGACCGGGCCGAAGCGCGCGAGCGCAGCCGCCATCTGCTGTCGCGGGTCGGGCTGGGGCGCCATTTCAACGCCTACCCCTCGCAGCTTTCGGGCGGACAGCAGCAGCGGGTGGCGATTGCCCGGGCATTGGCGATGCGGCCGCGGATCATGCTGTTCGACGAGCCGACCAGCGCGCTGGATCCCGAGCTGGTGGGCGAGGTGCTGGATGTGATGCGCGACCTCAGCCGGGCCGGCAAGACGATGATCGTGGTCACCCATGAGATCGGTTTCGCCCGCGAGGTCGCCGACCGGGTGGTCTTCATGGCCGAGGGCCGGGTGATCGAGGAGGGGCCGGCGAAGGAAACCCTCTCGGCCCCCCGCACCGAGCGGCTGCGCGATTTCCTGTCCCGCGTGATGTAACCCGACCGGCCCGCCGGGCGGCACCCCGGACCGGCTCGGCGCGTCCGATCAATAACAAATGTTAATGAAAGCCAAGGCATGACGAATACCGAAACCATAACCTATCTCTCGCCCACCGGCGTACTGGGGGTCGGCTTCTCGGAGAACCACTTCCGCGCCGCCCTGAGCCGGGATCTGGCCTTCATCGGCTGCGATGCGGGCTCGACCGACGGCGGGCCGGCCAATCTGGGCGGCAACAAGCCGTTCTTCTCCAAGGCCGCGGTCAAGCGCGACCTGCGCATCCTGATCACCGGTGCGCGGTCGATCGACGTGCCGCTGCTGATCGGCTCCTGCGGCGGCTCGGGCGGCAACTGGAACCTGAACTGGGTCTGGGAGATCGTGCAGGAGATCGCGCGGGAAGAGGGCCTCAGCTTCAAGACCGCGATCATCGAGAGCGAACCGCCGCGCGAGCTGCTGATCGAGAAATTCCGCGCCGGCCGCATCACGCCGCTGAACCCGGCGCCGCCGCTCGACGAGACGGTGCTGCGCGAGACCGACCATATCGTGGCGATGATGGGGGCCGAGGCCTATGTCGCCGCGGTCGAGGGCGGCGCCGATGTGGTGCTGGCTGGCCGCTCGACGGATGCGGCCATCTTCGCGGCGCTGCCGGTCCACGCGGGCTTTCCGCCGGGGCTGTGCTGGCACGCGGCCAAGATCATGGAATGCGGCGGCGCCGCGGTGGTGACGATGGAGAAGCCCGAGGGCATGATCTGCACCATCGACCATCAGGGTTTCGTGCTGGAGCCGGTCAGCCCGGTGCAGAGATGCTCGCCGCTCTCGGTCGCGGCGCATGCGCTCTACGAGACCGCCGATCCCTACCGGATGCTGGAACCGGGCGGCAAGATGGATCTGACCGACGCGCATTACGAACAGGTCGACGCGCGCCGCGTGCGCGTCTCGGGCAGCCGGTTCCATCCGAAGCCCTATACCGTCAAGCTGGAAGGCGCGGCGCAGATCGGCCATCGGGCGATGGTGCTGGGCGGCGTGCGCGATCCGGTGATCCTGGAACAGTTCGACAGCTGGTTCGGCGGGCTGAAGGACCATATCGCCGAGAACGTCGAGGCGGTCTATGGCCCCGAGATCCGCGACCGCTATCAGATCCATTACAAGGTCTACGGCCAGAAGGGCGTGCTGGGCGACCGCGAACCGGACCCGACCAACATCGGCAACGACATCGGCCTGCTGATGGTCACGCTCGCCGACGATCCCGAGGTCGCCTATGCCATCGCCGGCCAGGCTGCCCACATGGTGCTGCACCATTCGGTGCCGCAATGGGACGGGCTGCTGTCGAACCTCGCCTTCCCGATCGCGCCGCATTTCTGGAGCCTGGGCGAGGCCTATCAGTTCGTGCTGCACCACGTGGTCGAACTGGACGACCCGCTCGAGCTGCATCCCATCCGCTACGAGGAGGTCTGAGACATGCCCCGACTTCGCGATTTCGCCAAACTGGTGCGCACCAAGAACGCGGGTCCGTTCTGGCTGACGCTCGACATCATGTTCCCGGACAAG
>JBFXGQ010000371.1:0-5226 GCA_050177915.1 Pseudodonghicola sp.
CGGACCGGTTCGCACCCGCCCCCCAGGGCGGGTGCGAACCTCACGTTTCTTGTGCGACCTCGGGTGTTGCGAGGTCACAGCGCCCCTTTGGTCGAGGGGATCGCATCGGCCTTGCGCGGGTCGGTCTCGACCGCCATGCGCAGGGCGCGGGCGACGGCCTTGAAGGCAGCCTCGGCGATATGGTGGCTGTTGAAGCCGTGCAGCTGATCGACATGCAGGGTGATGCCGCCATGGGTGCTCAGCGCCTGGAAGAACTCGCGCACCAGCTCGGTGTCGAAGGTGCCGATCTTCGGCGTCGGCAGCACCACGTTCCACACCAGATAGGGCCGGCCCGACAGATCCAGCGCGCAACGCACCTGGGCGTCGTCCATCGGCAGGTGGCATTCGCCATAGCGCCGGATGCCGGTCTTGTCGCCCAGAGCCTGCGCCAGCGCCTGACCCAGCGCGATGCCCACATCCTCGACCGTGTGGTGATCGTCGATGTGATAGTCGCCCTTGGCGCGGATCGTCATGTCGATCAGCGAATGCCGCGACAGCTGATCCAGCATGTGGTCGAAGAAGCCCACGCCGGTCTGGTTGTCGTAGCTGCCGCTGCCGTCGAGGGTGATCTCGACCGTGATGTCGGTTTCCGCCGTCTTGCGGGCGATCCGGGCCTGTCGCATGCGCGTTTTCCTTTGATGTCGCGCCCCTTATAGGCGCGGGCGCGGCGCAGGCCAAGATGCCGATCGGCCGAGATCGCGCTTCCCTCCGCCGCGCGGATCTGGGCATGCTGTCGCCATGAAGTACCTGGCAGATACCGAAGAGCTGATCCGCGACGGCGTGCTGACCCCGGCGCAGGCGGCAGAGATTGCAAATCGTTCGCGCGAGGCGATGATCGCGCTGGCGATCAACAGCGTGCTGTTCGCCGGCATTCTGGCGGTGATCGCCGGCATGGCCGCCTATCTTGAGGATGTGGCGCAGCTGACCCTGCTCGGCGCGCTGGTCACTGCCGCGGGCGGGCTGGCGCTGATGACCGCGCGCGAGGACTATCGGCTGCTGGCCAATGCCACCTCGGTGATCGGAGCGGCGATGCTGGTCGGCGGCGGTGTCGCCTGGGTGGTGGAGCTGACCGAGAGCCCGCGGCTGGCCGCCGTCTTCGGTCTGCCGCTGGCGCTGGGCGGCTATGCGGTCTGGCGGGCGGGGCCGGCGCGGCTGCGGTTCCTGTCGGGCTGGATCTGTTTTCTGGGCGTGCTGGCGCATCTGGCCGGGCTGTTGGGCGATCCGGTGCCGCTGGCGCCGCAATGGCTGCTGTGCCACTACGCCGGCGCGGTGCTGATCCTGTGCGGGCTGGCGCTGGACATCCGGGCGATCACCGCGCTGTCGATGCTGGCCTTTGCCGCCGCGCTCTCCTCGCGCAGTTTCTACATGACCGGCCTCTATGCGGTGGCGATCTACGAGAGCACGCTGACGGTGGTGCAGATGGCGGCGCTGGCGCTGGTCTGCCTCTGGGCGATCGGGCGGTTTCCGGGGCGCGGGGCGCGGCATGCCACGATTCTCGGCCGGCTGGCGCTGATCTGGATGAACATGGCGTTCTGGATCGGTTCGCTCTGGGGCGACCGGCTGGGATACAAGCTGTGGGGGCCGCGCTGGTCCGAGTTCAGCGATCTGCCCTACTGGAAGGCGGAGGAGAGCGTGCAGGCCGCCTATGATGCCGCCCGCGCCGCCTTCGAGGCGAATACGCTGTGGATCTCGGAAGACATCTATGCGGCGGTCTGGGCGCTGGTGATCGTCGGCACCGGCCTCTGGGCGGCGACGCGCGGGCGGCGGGCGGTGTTCAACACCGCCGTCACCTTCGGCGCCATCCACCTCTATACCCAGTATTTCGAGCGGATCGACACCACGCCGGGCGCCGTCGTGGTGGCCGGGCTGATGGCGATCGGCATCGCCTACGGCACCTGGCGGCTGAACGGCCATCTCAGATCGCACCGGGGCTGAGCCGGCCGGGGGCCGGCCGGGGGATTGCACCCGCGGCCCGGTCATGCCAGCTTGGCCCCCGAATAACCCCGAGGCCCGCATGTCCACCTGTGTCTTCATCCAGATTCGCTGCAAACCCGGCACCACCTACAAGGTCGCCGAGCAGATCGCGCTGCGCGAGATCCATTCCGAGCTCTATTCCACCAGCGGCGAATACGACCTGCTGATGAAGCTCTACATCCCCGAGGGCGAGGATGTGGGCAAATACATCAACGATCATCTGCTGGACATCGACGGCATCGAGCGGTCGCTGACCACGATGACCTTCAAGGTGTTCTGACTAGCAACTGTGTTTATGCGCCGGGCTGAAGCTGCCCGGGTGAGCCGGTTTTGATGATCGCGTTTGCGATTGTGACCAGCCTTCGTGCGATTGCGATAGTGACGAGTTTGTGTGGCTTCCCGCGCTCCTTGAGACGCTTGGCGACTGGTTTGAGAACTGGATTATGACAGGCGGCAGCGAGTGCAGCCTGGAACAGAACATGTCGCAGAGACCGTCGCCCACCCACAATCGTTCTCCTGCCTCGCATCGCCCCGCTGTCATGTGGAACCGGCGCCAGGCCGGTCATTGCGGCGGCTTCGCCTGACGTCATCCGGCCCAGTTCGGGCAATTCGGCAACCAGCATCGCAGCCGAGACCGGACCTATTCCCGGGATTGATCGCAGTAGGTTCGCCTTGGCGGCAAGCGTCTCCACTTGTGCGATGACGTTTTCGATCCGCCGTTCGATCCGCCGTTCGATGTCATCGATCTGAGTATCGAGCACCTCTTCGAGTTCGTCATCCATGATCTCGACGCAGGCAGAAACCCCCTGCTTCCTGCGCGCGCTGGTCTGGGCCTTGAGCCGCTTACGCATATCGACAAGTTGCCCCCTCCTTGTCGTCAAGGTTCTGAGAATACGCAGATTTTCATCTGGAAGTTCTCGCCCTGCCTCCGGTCTGAATGCCATGAACCGGGCGATGAGTTCGGCATCGATCTGGTCAGTCTTCGCCAGCGTGCCCCGGGAACGCGCGAACGCCTTGATTTGTGCAGGAGACAGCTGGACAGCGATAATTCCTGCGTCGATGAGCTCCGTCCAGAGCACCCACTCATGGCCACCTGTAGCCTCAAATCCCACTTTCACGGCGCCGGGTAGCTGCTGGATCATCTCGACCAGCGCGATATGGCCATCCGGCGTATTGGGATGCCGGAACCGCCCTTGGCCACGAAGGCAGAACCCGTCCAGCCAGTCGCGCGATACATCTATCCCAAGGATAGTGGTCTCAGATATCATGTCACTCTCTCTTCCTTATGCTTCGCGGTCCCACAAAACGGGCCGCCGTCAACTGTTCGAGACGGTGAGGAGAGGGAGGATCAGCCTGCTAGATGACGTGGTCATGCCACAAGGTGTTTGGCGCTGAATACCAACCCCATCGCCGATCCTGGCCGGGAGCGGCGATGGGGAAGCTATATCAGGGACGAGACACATAAGGGTGTTCAGTCCCGGATCCAGCGATGCAGCACGTTGTCGCCAGTTCCAGGTTCCCGCAGGCTCGGGAGAGCCAACCTCTGAATTCGCAGCGTGCCTCCGGCTCACCAACAGGTGCGACAGCATCCGTCGCCGCGTTCGCGACTGACATCCGCTCGCCGCCCGCCAGGCAAAGGCCCGCAACCGGCGCGAATTGTCTTGTGTAATTCCGTCTCGATCGCCCCGCAGCGGAATAGGCAGCCCCCTCAAACCCAACACAAATCGGACCGAAGGGAACCGGCATTCCGAACGCCCCGCATTCGTGATTTCACGTTTTTAATTTCGAAATTGCGTTCCGAATTTTAACAGATCTATTTCCTGCAATCAGACCGGCCTCGGAATGCGCCCGACCCGTGCGGCAACGCACATACATCGTGCAACCGCGCATATGGTCTTTCCCCGCCTCGCTCCCCGCATCTTTCAGCCAAGGCTGCGCCGGCCGCCGCACAACACATTGCCCTTCGCCGCCAGTTCCTTCGGGACGGATGCAGCGCCCCCCAGATCGAAAATCACAATAAAAAATGAACCCAACTATAGACGTAAGAAATTTGATTTGGAAACGAATTCTCATTGCCTTCTCGAAATATGCAAAACGCCCCTTCGGCACGACCAGATCCAAAACCCGGATTGTGAATCCCTGCGCCGATTTTTTCAAAATTTGCATTTCGTCTGCGTAATTCAGCTTGCATCAATCTCCGGTTGATGCCCCCATACAGACAGCCGTTGCACCCAGCGGCACGGGCGGTGGAGGCCTTGAGCCCTGCCCTTGGGCTGTGGCGGCCGGATCCGGCCTGCGCCATCCCCCTGCCGCAAGCTGTCGCGGTCAGGGCATCATGGCGACACAGAAGCCTGACCCGCCGAAGAACATAAATAACGTTATGTACGGATAGGAGGGCTCATCGTGACGACGAAACGTCGAACTCAGACCGAACGGACCGAGCAAACCCGCACCGCGTTGATCGACGCCACCGTGGCGCTGCTGATGGAACGCGGGATGCAGGGCGCGACCGTGCAGGAGATCTGCAAGCGCGCGCGCGTCACCACCGGCGCGATCCAGCATCATTTCGGCTCCAAGACCGGCCTGATCGTCGAAGTCGTCCGGGTGCTTTTCACGCCTTTCGTCGACCGGATCGCCCCCGCCGAGGAGGACGAGCTGCCGCTTGAGACGCGGGTCGAGCGGGTGATCGACCACTACTGGACGCTCTATGGGGACGAGCGGTATTTCGCGGTGGTCGAGGCGCTGCTGAGCGCCCGCAACGATCCCGAACTGATGGAGATGATCGTCGGGTTCCGCAGCCGCCAGATGGAAACCCTGGACCAGGCGCTGACCCGGGAATTCGCCGATGTCGGACTGCCGGCCTATCAGATGCGCGCCAGTCTTGAGCGGATGATCGACTATCTGCGCGGCCATGCGCTGCGTCGGCTGTTCCAGGCGGACAGAGCGCTCGACCACGCGGCGGTGGCCCATGCGCGCGACATGGTGCTGCACGATATCGCCGCCAGACGGCAGGGCCGCCCCAACTGACCCCCTGCGCCGCCCGCCAGACCGGCCGACACAGCAAAACGCCCGGGGGATGATCCCCCGGGCGTTTCCCGTTCACGATGGCGCGCGGCCTCAGCCGATGATCGCGTTCAGCGTGGCGCTGGGGCGCATCGCCGCCGATTTCTTGGCGAAATCGGGGTGGTAGTAGCCCCCCATGTCGACCGGCTT
>JBFXGQ010000372.1:0-5203 GCA_050177915.1 Pseudodonghicola sp.
ACCATGCCCCGGCACGCTGCGCCGCGATCAGCTCTCGCCGGGGTCCTTGTAGACGCCCTGCGCCTTCAGCGCGTCCACGACCTCTTTCGGCATATAGGTCTCATCGTGTTTGGCAAGGATTTCAGTGGCTTCGAAGATACCGTTGATGTAGCGTCCGGTGCCCACCATGCCCTGGTTCTCGCCGAAGAGATCGGGCAGCACGCCGGCATAGACCACCGGGATCGAGGCGCCGCCGTCGGTGACCGAGAACTGCACCACCTCGCCCTGGCCGCGCACCAGCGTGCCCTCCTCGACCAGCCCGCCGATGCGGAAGACCTCGGAGGGCGACGGCGGCTCTGCCACGATCTGGCTGGGGGCGCGGAAAAAGTTGATGCCGTCGCGCATCGCGTAGCCGATCAGCGCGGTGGACACCACCAGCGCCATCGCCGCCAGCGCGATGATCTGGATACGCCGCTGCTTTTTCAGACTTTTCATCGCCACCTCGCCCGGGACTTGCGGTTACGGGAACAGCGGGGCCATGGTCAGCCCCTCCTCCTCTCTCTCACCTAGCATCAGGTTCGCGTTTTGCAACGCCTGGCCGCTGCTACCTTTTGTCAGGTTATCCAGCGCGGCGAAGATGATGGCGCGGCCCGGCAGCCGGTCGGCGGCGACGCCGATATGGCAATAGTTCGAGCCGCGCACATGGTGGGTCGAGGGCGCCTCGCCGAAGGGCAGCATCTGGATGAAGGGCTCGCCCGCATAGGCCGCGGCCAGCGTGTCATAGATCACCTGCGCGTCGCCCTTGACGTAGACGGTGCCCAGGATGCCCCGGTTGGCGGGGATCAGATGCGGGGTGAACTGCACCTTGACCGGCCGGCCGGCCAGCTTGGTGAACTCCTGATCGAATTCGCCCAGATGCCGGTGAGTGCCGCCATAGGAATAGGGATTATAGCCCTCGCTCAGCTCGGCATGCAGCAGGTTTTCCTTCAGGCTGCGCCCGGCGCCGGAGACGGCGCATTTCAGGTCGAGGATGATCTCGTCCAGGTCGATCACCCCGGCGCTGATCAGCGGCCGCAGCGCGTATTGGCCGGTGGCCGCGTTGCATCCGGTGCCGGCAACCAGCCGGGCGGCCCGGATCTCGTCGCGGTAGAATTCGGTCAGCCCATAGACCGCCTCCTCCTGCTGCGCCAGCGCGGCGTGCGGGTTGCCATACCACTTCTCGTATTCCGCCGGGTCGCGCAGCCGGAAGTCCGCCGACAGGTCGACGATCTTCAGATCGGCGGGCAGCGCCGCGATCACCTCCTGGCTGGTCTTATGCGGCAGCGCGCAGAAGCACAGGTCGATGGCAGAGAAGTCGATCTCCTCGATCTTGCACAGCGTCGGCAGCGTCATGTGGCGCAGATGCGGGAACACCTCGGCCATCTGCATGCCGGCCTTGCGCTCGCCCGACAGGGCGACGATTTCGATGTTCGGATGCTGGGCGATCAGGCGGATCAGCTCGGCCCCGGTGTAACCGCTGGCCCCGAGAATGGCGACTTTATGGGTCATCTTAGACCTCTTACCTTTTGAATTTCCTGGATGTTCTGACAGTTCAAGAGGGTGGAGCGCAGCCGCTCACACCTTTTCAAAGGTGACTTGTCGTCGGAGGAACCGGGTCGCCTGGTCGGACACCTTGCGCGGGTCGCCGGTGGTCAGGAAACCGCCCTTGCCGGCGCCCAGCATGCCCGGATGCCGCCGCAGGTAGTCGGCAAGGCTTTCGGCCACCAGCCTGGCCTGGCTGAACACCTTCACCTCCGGCCCCAGCGCCTCCTGAAAGGTCTCCTCCAGGATCGGGTAATGGGTGCAGCCCAGGATCGCCGCGTCGGGCTTGGGCATCTTGCGCTTCAGCGCCTCGACATGGGACCGCACCAGCGCCTCGGCCAGGATGCGGTCGCCGTCCTCGATGGCGTCGACCACACCGCCGCAGGCCTGCGCCTCGACATCGACGCCGATGGCGCGGAAGGCCAGTTCGCGCTGGAACGCCCGGCTGGCGACGGTGGCGGGGGTGGCGAACAGCGCCACGGTCTTCACCTCGACCTCGCGCGGGGGGGAGTTGTCGCCCCACTGCCGTTCGGTCAGCGCCTCGATCAGCGGCACGAAGACGCCCAGCACCCGCTTGCCCGGGGGCACGCCGGCCTCCTGCATGCGCCGCAGCGCGGCGGCGCTGGCGGTGTTACAGGCCAGGATCACCAGATCGCAGCCCCGTTCCCACAGCGTTTCGACCGCGCGCTTGGTCAGCTGATAGATATCCTCGGCATCGCGCACGCCATAGGGGGCATGCGCGCTGTCGGCGTAATAGAGCAGCTCCACATCGGGGAGTTGCTTTTGCACGGCGTCCAGGACGGTGAGGCCGCCCAGTCCGGAATCGAAAATACCTACTGCCATGGGTCTTCAGGCGCGATGCCGTTCCTCGAATTCGATGCCGTCATCATGTGATTTCAGCGGTTGTGGAGAAAGCTCATACGTCGCTTTGAAGAGGAAATCCATCATCCAGCGCGCATCGGCCGCCATCGGGTCCAGAATGTCGCGCCAGAGCGGCACGCCCGCCGCCCGCGCGGCCCGATAACGCCCGCCTGCGTGGATCTTTGATCAAAAGTCGCGGGCGCGATCCGCCCGCCCTGCCGCGCGTCGGGCCGGCGTGCGGGGGCTGACCGCCCGCGCCGCCCGATGGCCCATGGCAGGTTTGATCAGACGCAGGGGCGCCGGGGCCGCCCGCCTCCGCCGGCGCGTCCCCCGGCCGCCATGGGCGGCGGCCGGGCGGGCCGCGGCGCGTTGTCGGCACTGCCGCAGGACGAATCAGCGGCTTGGGCAGCGGCAGACCCGGGCGATCACTCCGCCGCCGCGGCCATCTGGGCGCCGCCCTGCCGGAAGGCGGCCAGCAGCTCCTCGCGCCGCTTGGCGGCCTTGACCTCGTTCGCCGCCTTCACCGGACCGAAGCCGCGGATCTGCAGCGGCAGCAGCGCCAACGCCACGGCGATGTCGCGGGTCTCAGGCGCCACCTTCGGCAGCACCTCCTTCATGTCGCGCTCGAACTGCTTGATCAGCGCCCGCTCCATCCTGCGCTCGGCGGAATAGCCGAAGAGGTCGAGCGGCGTGCCGCGCAGCCCCTTCATCCGCGCCAGCAGCTTGAGCGGCCCCAGCATCCATTCGCCGAACTCGCGCTTCTTCGGCCGCCCGTCCGGTGCCTTGCCGCCCAGGATCGGCGGCGCCATGTGGAAGGTCATCTTCAGGTCGCCCTCGAACTCCTCCGCCGCCTTCTCGCGGCTGGAGAGCAGCAGCCGCGCCACCTCGTATTCGTCCTTATAGGCCAGCAGCTTGTGATAGCCCTGCGCCACCGCCTCGCGAAGGCCCTTGTCCGCGATCCCATCGAGCATCTTGGCATAGCGCTTCGCCAGCCGCTTGCCCTGATAGGCCAGCAGATGATCGGCGCGATAGGCGATCCTCTCCTCCGCCGTCTTCGGCAGTTCGATCACATTCGGCGTCAGCAGCTTCTCGGCCTCATCGGCGTGCAGCACCGCCCAGCGGCCGATGTCGAAGGCGCGCAGGTTCTGCTGCACGGCGGCGCCGTTCAGCTCGATCGCCTGGGTGATCGCCTCAAGGCTCAGCGGTACCAGGCCGCGCTGCCAGGCAGCGCCGAAGACCATCATGTTGGAATAGATCGAATCCCCCATCACCGCGCGGGCCAGTTCCGAGGCGTCGAACAGCGTCAGCCCGTCCTTCAGCCGCGCCTGCAGCGCCAGCGACAGCCGGTCGGTGGGAATGGTGAATTCGGTGTCGCGGGTGAAATCGCCGGTGATGATCTCATGGCTGTTGACCACCGCGCCGCTGTGGCCGGTGCGCATCAGACCCAGCGTCTTGGCGCCGGCGCTGACCACCAGATCGCCGCCGATCAGCGCGTCGCATTCGCCGGTGGCGACGCGGATGGCGCTGATGTCCTCGGGTTTCTCGGCCAGCCGGCAATGGATATGCACCGCGCCGCCCTTCTGGGCGAGGCCGGCCATCTCCATCATGCCGGCGCCCTTGCCGTCGATCTGGGCGGCCTGGGCCATCACCGCACCAATGGTCACCACGCCGGTGCCGCCGACCCCGGTGATCACCACGTTATAGGTGCCCTTGATCGTCGGCAGCTGCGGCAGCGGCAGATGCGGCAGGTTCAGCTCGGTGGTGGCCTCCTTGCGGATCCTGGCGCCCGAAACGGTCACGAAGGAGGGGCAGAAACCCTTGAGGCAGGAGAAATCCTTGTTGCAGGACGACTGGTCGATGGCCCGCTTGCGGCCCAGCTCGGTCTCCTTCGGCACGATCGAGACGCAGTTCGACTGCACGCCACAATCGCCGCAGCCCTCGCAGACATCGGTGTTGATGAACACCCGCTTGTCCGGGTCGGGGAAGGTGCCGCGCTTGCGGCGGCGGCGTTTCTCGGCGGCGCAGGTCTGGATATAGACGATGGCCGAGACGCCCTCTTTCTCGCGGAACTCCTCCTCGACCTTCAACAGCTGGTCGCGCTCGTAGGTCGGCACGCCGGCGGGCAGCGCCTTGAAATCCACGTCTTCCTTCTCGTCGTAGACCACGGCGAGGGTCTTGACCCCCATCGCCTTCAGCTCGTTCACGATGCGCGGGGCCGACAGCCCGCCCTCGTTCTCCTGCCCGCCGGTCATGGCGACGGCATCGTTGTAGAGGATCTTGTAGGTGATCGTGGTGCCGGCGGCCAGCGCGGCGCGGATCGCCTGCACGCCGGAGTGGTTATAGGTGCCGTCGCCCAGGTTCTGAAACACATGCCTGGTGTTGGAGAACGGCGCCTCGCCGATCCAGTTGGCGCCCTCGCCGCCCATATGGGTGAAGCCCAGCGTGTCGCGGTCCATCCACTGCACCATGAAGTGGCAGCCGATGCCGGCATAGGCGCGCGATCCTTCGGGAACCTTGGTGCCGGTGTTATGCGGGCAGCCCGAGCAGAAATAGGGCAGCCGGCTGGCGATCTCCTCGGCGTTGTCGGCGCGGCGCGCATCGTCCAGCGCCGCCATGCCGGCGCGGATGCCGTCGGTGTCGCGCCCCTCCTCGATCAGGATGCCGCCAAGCTTCTCGGCGATCATGATCGGGTCCAGCGCGCCGCGGGTCGGGAACAGCTCCTCGCGGTGCATGCCGCCGGCGCCGCCCTTGTACCAGCCATAGACGCGGCGGCCGCGACGGT
>JBFXGQ010000373.1:0-5172 GCA_050177915.1 Pseudodonghicola sp.
GGCGATGGAGGCGGGGGAGGCGGCCGGCGGCGACAAGCGCGGCAAGCAGTCGGCGGCGCTGCGCATCCATCACGACCAGGATTATCCCTGGCTCGACATTCGCGCCGACGATCATTCCGACCCGCTGGCCGAGCTGCGCCGCCTTTATGCGGTGGCGCAGGAACGGTTCCTCTACTTCGCCGAGATCATGCCGACGCGCGAGACCTTCTCGGGCGTGGCCGACCGCTCGCCCATCGACCGCAAGATCGAGGAGGCCGAGGCGCGCCGGATCGCGGCGGGCCTTCCCAGCGCCTCCTTCGCCGTGCCCGCCGCGACCTGACAGGCACCGCCGTGCGACCGGACCCCCAGGGCCCGGTGCCGCGCGCGCCGCGGCTAGTTCGAGCCGGCGAAGATCCGCAGGCTGTCCTTGCGGTAGTTCGACGGCGGCAGCCCGGCGACCCGGCGGAAGAAGCGCGAGAAACTGGCCATCTCGGAAAACCCCAGCCTGTCGCTGATCTCGGACAGCGGCAGGTCGGAGTTTTCCAGCAGCTCGCGCGCCCGGCGCAGCCGGACGTTGTCGAGGATCTGGCGATAGCTGGACCCCTGTTCCGCCAGCCGGCGGTGCAGGGTGCGCTCGGAGAGGCTGAGCGCCTCGGCCGCCTGCTGCGCGTTGGGAAAGGCGTCCCGCGTCTGCATCAGCAGCTGATAGACCGATTTGACGATGCCCGCATGCCGCGGGCTGGTTTCGAGCATGTTCTGGCACAGCCTGAGGTAATTCTCCGCCAGCAGCGGATTGGCCAGCGGCAGCGGCAGGGCGCCGGCGCCGTCATGGAAGTGAAAGCAGCTGCGCGGCGCGCGAAACACGATCTCGGTCTGCCAGCGGGCTTCCAGATCCATCCATCCCTTGGGCCGGTCCAGCGGGCTTTCGATCAGCCGGATCGGCAGGTTCTCCTGCCGCATGTCGCGGAAGAAGGTCGGCCCCGATCCCAGCAGGCGCTCGTGCAGGAATTCGGACAGGTCGCCGGGCGCATATTGATCGTTGGCGGCAAAGCCCACCGCGATGCCGTCCTCCAGGATCAGGGTGTATTCCAGCAGCGCATATCCCAGCGCCTGCATCTCGGTGAAGGTGTGCAGCCCTTCGGTGACGTTGCGCGACACCAGCACCGCCAGCCCGAGCGGGCCGTAGGCGATCAGGCTGTAGCGCAGCCCGATGAGAAAGCCGATCGCGGGAATATGCCGCGTCGCCCGGCAGAACAGCCGCTGGAACGTCAGCTCCTGCTGGCCGTCGAGCGTGCCCCAGGGGTCCTGCAGGATGCCCGGCGGCAGGCCTGCCTCGCCGATCAGCGGCGCGGGGTCGATGCCGTGTTCGACCAGCGCCTCGGACATGATCTGGATGCTCTGGTTGGGCAGGCGGAGGCTCTGGATCAGCCCGACTTTCATGGCGCCCTCCCTGGACGTCGAAGATGACGGAATAATGTCGATTTGGCAGGAAAAGTCAAATTTTTGGCACAGCCGACCATTCTCAGCCCGCCGGAAACTTGCCATTGTCGGCGCCGGGAGGAGAGTCAGAAATCGGATCATCCAATTGAAAATATTGCGCTTTGCCGCAGGTGCCCCGGTCCGGTAGGCGGGGCGCGCCGGCGGCAGGCGATTGGCCGAAACTGACAACTCCCGTCAAGCCAGCGCGGAAGGCTGCGACATCCATCGGGCATGGGTCCGGGGGCTGCGGCGGCGCATGCCTGGCGGATCGAACGAGCGTTGCATCTCTGGGAGGAACCATGAAACGTCGGAATTTTCTGCGCAATGCCGGGGCTGCGGCCCTGGCCACCACGCTGCCCGCGCCGATGCTGCGCGCCAAGACGGCGGATGAATTCCATATCGCCGCCATCCTGTCCTTTTCCGGCGCCTACGGGCTGATCGTCAACGACATGCGCAAGGGCGCCGAACTGGCCGTGGCCGAGCGTGGCGGCACCGTGCTGGGCAAGCCGGTCCGCTTCAGCTGGGAGGATGACGAGACCAAGCCGCAGCCCGCGGTGCAAAAGGCCAGCCGGCTGCTGGCGGAAGGCGCCCAGATGATGTTCGGCGCGGTCAGCTCGGCCTCGACGCTGGCACTGCAGAGCCTGTCGACCCAGCGCAGGGTGCCGCATCTGGTCACCATCTCGGCCGATGACGCGATCACCAAGCGCAACGGCGCGCCCTATTCCTTCCGCACCTCGAACACGCTGGGCATGGAAATCAAGATGACGATGGAGTTCGTGAAATCGCGCGGGCTCAAGAGGATCTATGCGGTGACGGCGGACTATCAGGCGACCCGCAGCGGGTTCGAGGAATTCGCCGCCCTGGCCAAGGCCGCCGGAGTCGAGATCATCGGCAACGATTTCGCGCCGCTCGGCAACCGCGACTTCTCGGTGATCATCGACAAGATGGCGCGTTCGGATGCCGACGGCATCGCGGTGATGGCCACCGGCAACGACGGCATCACCTTCGTCAAGCAGGCGGGGCAGGTGGGTCTGGGCCAGAACAAGGTCATCTTCGGCCCGGTGCTGCAGGACGATGTCTTCGCCGCCGCCACCGGCCCTGCCGCGCTCGGGGTGAACTCGGGCGTGCGCTATCACTACAGCCTCGACAACCCGGCCAACAACGCCTTTGTCGAGGCCTACCGTGCCGCCCATGGCGTGTTTCCGTCCAGCTTCGCCGGCGAGGCCTATGACGGGCTGCGCTGGTGGCTGGAGGTGGTCGAGAAGACCGACAGCTGGGACGTCGACACCTGGGTGCAGGCCTTTGCCAACAGCGTCTACGAAAACTCGGTCGAGGGCCGGAAGGAAATGCGCGCCTGCGATCACCAGGCCGCGCAGGTCGGCCTGTGGGGCGAGGTGGTCAAGGGCGAGGCGCCGCTGCCGGACCTGACCATGAAGATCACCGAAATCTTCCCCGCGGACCGTCTGTTCGACAGCTGTTGAGCAGACCCACGCACCTGGGCGGCGGTGGTCCCTGCGACCGTCGTCCGCCCGTCTTTTCGGCAAATTTCGGAATATCCACGATATGTCCACGATCATCATCGGGCTGAGTCTCAGCTTTCTTCTGTTCCTCCTCGCGGCGGGCCTCACGCTGATCTTCGGGATGCTGGGGGTGATCAACTTCGCCCATGGCGCGCTCTACATGCTGGGGGCCTATGCCAGCTATCAGATCGTGCAGGTCACAGGCTCGTTCTGGCTGGGGCTGCTGTTCGCGCCGCTCATCGTCGCCGGCATCGGCGCGCTGATCGAGATCCTGGCGCTCAAGCGGGTCTATAGCCGCGACCACATCTTTCAGCTGCTGCTGACCTTCGGCCTGATCCTGGTGATCGACGACGCCACCAAGCTGGTCTGGGGGCTCGATTACAAGCAGGTGCCGACGCCGGCGATCTTCTCGGCGCCGGTGGCGCTGTTCGGCAGCCAGATCCCGGCCTATCGGCTGTTCGTCATCGTCTTCGGCGCGGCGGTGTCGCTGGGCCTGTTCCTGCTGCTCGACCGCAGCAAATGGGGCATGGTGATCCGGGCCGCCAGCTCGGACCCGGACATGGCGCGGACCCTGGGCATCGACGTCAGCCGGGTCCGCACCGGCGTCTTCGCGCTGGGCTCCTACCTCGCGGCGCTCGGCGGGGTGATCTCGGCGCCGCTGGTGCCGATCGAGCTGGGCATGGGCTTCAGCGTCATCATCGACTGTTTCGTCGTCGTCATCATCGGCGGGCTCGGCAATATCCGCGGCGCGATCTTCGCCTCGCTGCTGCTCGGGATGACGCGGGCGGCGGGCTATACCTATGCCACCGAATGGGTCGAACTTCTGACCTTCGCCCTGCTGATCGGAACCCTGATGTTCCGTCCCGCGGGCCTGTTCAGCTACAAGGGGCGCGCGGCATGACACGCAAGACCATCGGCCAGGCCCTGATGGGCCTCATCATCGCGGCAATGATCGTGCTGCCGTTCTTCCTGCCCGGCGAACAATGGGTCAACCTGGTCAGCCTGATCCTGATCTGGGCGCTGTTCGCCATCGGCTTCGATCTGGTGTTCGGGGTGACCGGGATGCTGTCCTTCGGCCACGCGGCGCTGCTCGGCACCGGGGGCTATGCGCTGACCATCCTGATGCTGAGCTATGGCGTGGGTTTCCTGCCCGGGCTGGTCGCCGCCGCCCTGGCCGGCGCGCTGCTGGCCTTCTGCATGGGGCTTTTCGCGCTCAGGGTGTCGGGGCTGTTCTTCGCGCTGCTCACGCTGGCGCTGGCGCAGATGATGTACATCCTCGCCTCGAACAAGCTGCGGGCGCTGACCGGTGGGGTCGACGGCCTCCCCGGGGTGCCGCGACCCGATCTCTTCGGCGTCAATTTCTACGACAACCGGAACTATTACGTCTTTGTGGTGGTGGTGTTCCTGATCGGTCTCGCGATCATGGCGCTGCTGCGGGCCTCGCCCTTCGGCCGGGCGCTGCGGGCGGTGCAGGCCAACGACCTGCGCGCCGCGCAGCTGGGCCACAACGTCCACGCCCTGCGGCAGTCGGCCTTTGTGGTCTCCGGGGCCTATGCCGGGGTGGCCGGGGCGCTGCTGGCGTCGCTGATGTTCTACATCAGCCCGCAGATGCTGCACTGGAGCACCTCGGGCGACGTGCTGATCATGACCGTTCTGGGCGGCAAGGGCACGCTGCTGGGGCCGATCCTCGGCGTGGCGCTGTTCGAACTGCTCAAGGAGGAGCTGAGCCAGGTGACCCAATACTGGTACGGCATCCTCGGGCTGATCTTCATCTTCGCCACGATCTTTCTGCGCAACGGGCTCGCCGGGCTGTTCGACGGCCACCACGATCAGGACGAGGGGGGCATGCAATGACTGCAGGAACTGCGGGATCGCTGAGCTGCGAGAATATCCAGGTCTCCTTCGGCGGGCTGAAGGCGGTGAACGGGGTCAGCTACGACTTCCGGCCGGGGCGTCTCTACGGGCTGATCGGCCCCAACGGCGCCGGCAAGACCACGCTGATGAACGCGCTCTCGGGCCATGCCGCGCTGAGCGGCGGGCGCGTCGCGCTCGATGGTCAGGACGTGACGCGGCTGTCGGAGCATAGGCGCACGCGCAGCGGGCTGGGGCGGAGCTTCCAGATCACCAAGATCTTCGCCGGCATGTCGGTGCTGGAGAACCTCCAGATCGCCGCCTTCGCCCATCGCTACCGGCT
>JBFXGQ010000374.1:0-5167 GCA_050177915.1 Pseudodonghicola sp.
CCGGCGTCGCCTCGGGCGCCTCGATCACCTCGGCGGACAGCTCGGGGCCCTCCATCGCCTCGACGATCGAACCGCCCAGCGCCATCACCCCCGGCGCCTTGTCCTTGAGGTCCAGCACGATCCGCTGCGCCGTCTTCGGGCCGACCCCCTTGGCGGCCTTCACCGTCGCCCAGTCGCCCAGCGCGATGGCACGGCCGACACCCTCGGGCCCCAGCGCGCCGAGGATCGCCAGCGACACCTTGGCACCGACGCCCTGCACGCTCATCAACAGGCGGTGCCATTCCTTTTCCATCAGCGTCGGAAAGCCGAACAGCTGCAGCAGGTCCTCGCGCACCACCAGATCGGTATAGAGCGCGACCGCCTCACCCACCCCCGGCAGGGTCGCCAGCGTTCGGTCGGAGCAATAGACCAGATACCCCACCCCGCCGACGTCGATCAGCACGTGATCCTCGGCCCGATAGCCGATCCGCCCGGTCAGCCGCCCGATCATGCGCCCACCTCGCGCAGCCGCATGCCGCCGGAGGTGCCGCCGTAGAAGGCGTGACAGATCGCAATCGCCAGCGCGTCGGCGGCGTCGGGACCGGCCGGGTCGCAGCCCGGAAGTTGCAGCTTGACCATATGCAGAACCTGCTCCTTGGCGGCGTGGCCGACGCCGACCACGGTCTTCTTCACCCGGTTGGGGGCGTATTCGCCCACCGGCAGCCCACCCTGCGCCAGCGTCAGCAGCGCCACGCCGCGCGCCTGCCCCAGCTTCAGCGTCGCCACCCCGTCCTTGTTGACGAACGTCTGTTCGATGGCGGCCTCGTCGGGGGCGAATTCGGCAATCACATCCGTCAGTTGCTGGTTCAGCGACAGCAGCCGCAGCGCCAGTTCATCGCTGCCCTGCGACTTGCACAGCCCGTTGGCCACGTGCCTGAGCCGCCCGTTCTGCGATTCGATCACGCCCCATCCAAGGGTTCTCAACCCCGGATCAATGCCCAGAATTCGCATGCGCCGCCCGGCCCCACCGGAATTTGTTGCTTTTTTGATGCAGTAGCACGAAAGGCGAACATGGTCCAAGAAATTCCGGCCCGAAAACCGCTTGGTGAAGAATTTCGCGTCAAATCGCATATTCACGCAAGAAATCGTCGCGCCGCCGGCTTTGCGACGGGGCGGATGGCAGGTTCTGCCGGATTCCGGCAAGCGATCCTGCGAAGCCATGCTGCAGCGCAGAAGGCATGCACAAACCGCATATGAACTATGCAGGAAGGCCGGATTGCGCACGCATTTTGGTCAGACTAAGTGCGCCTCAGCAACGAAACGCAATCTACTCTTGTAACGAAGGACCTGGTCAAATGGCTGCATTCGACTCCTCCCGCACCACCTATGGCTCGGCCGCCGTGTTCGGCCGCATCGGCGCCGCAATCTGCAACGTGATCGGCGCTGTCGCCGCCTGGAACGACGCCCGCGTGACCCGCAACGCCCTGCAGGCGCTGAGCGACCGCGAACTGGAAGACATCGGCCTGATCCGCGGCGACATCGACCTCGTCGCACAGCGCAAATCGCTGTACTGAGATCGGCTGTCCCCCTCTCGCGGGGGACATGAATGAAACGCCGCGCGGCCCGGGGGTCGCGCGGCGTTTCTTATTTCAGCTGCAGGATCGGGGCCGGCAGGCCCGAGGCGGATCGCCCGATCAGGGCAGCAGGCGCCTCATCTCATGCGCCAGCCGTTCCGACAGCGGATCGGATTGCATCGCCCAGGCGCCGATACCCTCGGCCAGATTGCCCTGCGCCAGACGGTCGACCCGCGCGTCATAGGTCACGCCACCCACGGCGACGATCAGGACGGCCTTGAACAGGAAGAACGCCGCGACGAACAGCACGATCGCCTGCAGCGACAGGCGCGAGCGGCGCCGGCCGGCCGGGGCGGCGACCAGCAGCCCGTCGGGCCGCATATAGGTGGCATGGCCGCGCGACAGCTTATGATGGGTCCGCGTCAGCCGCTGAACGCGCCGGTCGAAGTCGCTATCCTGATAAGCCATGGCAGCCTCCTGTTATCGCTGGCCCCCACCAGCGGACGGGTCAAAGGTTAGGCTGAAGTATGGCAAGAATCTGGCGAATGTCTCAAATTACTCTAAAACCCGCCCGATTTACGCCTTTTTCTGCAAAAGCAGCGTCGTCCAGTCACCAATCTTCTCGTCTTCGACGAAATTGATCCCGGACTGGAAATAGACCTCGCGCACCTCATCGGCCTGCTCGTTGAGAATCCCCGACAGGATGGCATAGCCGCCGGGGCGCAGATGTGCGGCCAGATCGGGCGCCAGCGCGATCAGCGGCCCCTTGAGGATATTGGCGAAGATCAGATCGTAGGGCGCCTGCGCCGCCAGATCGGGATGGGCGAAGCCGGCGGCCTCGACGCACTGCACCCGGCCTTCCATGTCGTTGGCGCGCAGATTGGCCTCGGCCACCTCGACCGCGACCTGGTCGATGTCGCTGGCGATGATGGTGCCGTCCCAGACCCGCGCCGCCGCCATCGCCAGCACCGCGGTGCCGCAGCCGATATCGGCGACCTTCTCGCCGACGAAGCCCTGTTCGATCAGCCGGTCCAGCGCCTTGAGGCAGCCCAGCGTGGTGCCGTGGTGGCCGGTGCCGAAGGCCATCGCCGCCTCGATCAGCAGCGGTATGCGGTCGGCGGGCACCTTGTCGGCGTCATGGCTGCCATAGACGAAGAAGCGCCCGGCCTCGACCGGAGCCAACTCGCGGCGCACATGGGCGACCCAGTCGGTTTCCGGCAGTTCCGAGACCACGAAATCCTTGGCGCCGAAGGCCGCCGCCAGCAGCGCCAGCGCCGCCACGTCCGGGCTTTCGGTGAAATAGGCGCCAACCTCCCACAGGCCGGAGCCATCCTCGATCTCGAACACGCCGACGCCGGTGGGCTCGGGCTGCATCCGCTCCTCCAGCGCCTCGGCCAGCGCCTCGGCCTGGGGCTTTCCGGTCAGGGTGGTCAGGGCGGTAAAGGTCGGCATCGGATCTCTCCTGTGAATGTCGCGCCGGGCCTAGGGGGACCGGGGCGCAAGGTCAAGCGGGCGGGGCGGGCTGTCCGGCCGTTATTCTGCCGGCGCCGGCAGGCCGCCGCGGCTCAGCCGGGTCTCATGCCCGGGCTCGGGGTGGCGCGGCACCAGCAGCGCCAGACAGAAGGAGGTCATCGCCATCCCCGACGCCAGCCCGAACACCGCGCCGGGCGAGACCAGCCACAGATAGCCCAGCGTCGCCGGCAGCACCACGGCGGCGATATGGTTGATGGTGAAGGCCACCGCCGCGGTCGGCGCGATATCCGCCGGATCGGCGATCTTCTGGAAATAGGTCTTCAGCGCCAGCGCCAGCGCGAAGAACATGTGATCCAGCACATAGAGCGTCGCCGCCAGCACCACGCCCCAGCCGAAATAATAGATGCCGCCATAGGCCAGGAACACGCAGACCAGCCCGGCATATTCGAGCAGCAGCGCGCGACGCTCGCCGAACCGGGACACCAGCCGCCCCACCATCGGGGCGAAGATCATGTTGGCGATCAGGTTGATCATGAACAGCGCGGTGACCTCATGCACGTCGAAGCCGAATTTCTCGACCATCATGAAGCCGGCGAACACGGTGAAGATCTGCCGCCGCGCGCCCGCCATGAACTGCAGCGCGTAATACAGCCAGTAGCGCCGGCGCAGCACCATCTTCTTGGTCTGCACCGTATCGGCCTGGAACTGCGGATAGAGGAAGAAGGCCGCCACCGCCACCAGCGCGGTAAAGCCGCCGGCCACCGCATAGACCATGCCATAGGTCAGCCCCAGCGGCTCCCACAGCATCACGATGAACCCGTAGGCGACCAGCGTCGCCGCCGAACCCGCCGCCAGCAGCCAGCCCAGCATGCGCGGCGCCTGGTCCTTGGGCAGCCATTGCAGCTGCAGCGACTGGTTCACCGTCTCGTAATAGTGAAACCCGATCGAGCTGAGCATGGTGATCACCAGAATGCCGCCCAGCGAGGGGAATTGCGCGGTCAGCGCGGTGGCCACCCCCAGCAGCACCAGCGACACCAGCCCCAGCACCTGTTCTCGCATGAACAGCAGGATGGCGATCACCCCGATGGCCAGGAACCCCGGCACCTCGCGCACCGTATGCAGCCAGCCGATGTCGCTGCCGTCGAAATTCGCCACCTCGATGACGAAGTTGTTCAGCAGCGCCGACCAGGTGGCGAAGGACGCCGGCATGGCCACGGCCATCAGGAACAGCAGGGCGACGGGGCGGCGCCAGACCGGCAGCTGCCGGGCCGCGGCAAGGGTCAGAATACGGCTCATAAGTCGCTCTTACGCCGGTTTTTCAGGCATGGCGAGCCGGAAAGCGCCGCCGCCCAACTGATCTGCATCAAGGCGGCGCCCCACCCCGGCGCGCTAGGAACAACGCCATCGTATCGGACGGGAGGGCGCGCAGCATGGATCTGGTCGAGATCGTCGATCGCATTGGCGAGGCGCCCACCGCGGCGCTCTTTGGGCTGATTACCGGCGTCGTCTTCGGCGTCGCGGCGCAGCGGTCGCGGTTCTGCCTGCGGGCGGCGACGGTCGAATTCGCCCGCGGCGCGCTCGGCGACAAGGTGGCGGTCTGGCTGCTGACCTTTTCCACCGCAGTGGTCTGGGTGCAGGCCGCGCAGCTGCTGGGGCTGATGGACAGCGCCGACGCCCGCATGATGGCGGTGCCCGGCAGCTGGTCGGGCGCCATCATCGGCGGGCTGATGTTCGGCGCCGGCATGGTGCTGGCACGCGGCTGCTCGGGCCGGCTGCTGGTGCTGGCGGCCACCGGCAACCTGCGCTCGGTGGTCTCCGGGCTGATCTTCGCGGTGGTCGCGCAGATGAGCCTGTCGGGCCTGCTGTCGCCGCTGCGCGACCGGCTCGCGGCGCTCTGGATCACTCCCGGCGGGCGCAACATGGACCTGCTGGCGGCGCTGCATCTGCCGGAGTATGGCGGGCTGGTGATCGGCGTGCTGACCGCGGCGCTGGCGCTGGTGCTGTCGCGCAAGAACCGCATCGGTGCGGCGCGGCTGATCTTCGCCTCCGGCGTCGGCTTCTCGGTGGCGCTGGGATGGGTGCTGACCTATTCGCTGGCGCAGGTGGCGTTTGAGCCCACCCAGGTCGAAAGCGCCACCTTC
>JBFXGQ010000375.1:0-5154 GCA_050177915.1 Pseudodonghicola sp.
GCCGGCGCGGCAGGTCTTCGCGACCGGGACCGAGGTGATGGACTGGCTGCCTCATCCCGCGCGCCTCGGGGTATAGACTAAGCGGCCGACGCGGCGGGTGTCGGCATTGCCGAGGATCACCACCGTGCGCATGTCGGCCATCTCTGGCGCGGCCTCGGCCAGCGTCACCGTTCTCAGCATTTCACCGGGTTTGGTCACGTCGCGGGCGAAGCTGATCAGCCGGTCGCCGCCGCATTCCTCGCGCAGGATCTCCAGCGCGCGGGCGAACTGGTGGGGCCGGGAGTTCGAACGCGGGTTATAGAACCCCATGGCAAAGCCCGCCTGCGCCGCCAGCCGAAGCCGCCGCTCGATCAGCGCCCAGGGCTTGAGGTTGTCGGAAAGGTTGATGGCGCAGAAATCATGCCCCAAGGGCGCCCCCAGTCGCGCGGCGGCGGCGAGCATGGCGGTGATCCCGGGCAGGATGCGGATATCGAGCGTCAGCCAATCCCGCGGCCCGGCCTCCAGCGCCTCGAAAAGGGCGGAGGCCATGGCGAAGACGCCGGGATCGCCGGAGGAGACGACGACCACCCGCCGCCCCGCGGCCGCCAGCTGCAGCGCATGGCTGGCGCGGTCCAGTTCCACCCGGTTGTCGGACGCATGCAGGGTGAGGCCATCGCGCGGGGCGACGCGGGCAACGTAGGGGATATAGCCGATCACATCGGTGGCCTGATCCAGGCTCGCCTGAACCTCCGGCGTCACCAGGGCGTCGTCGCCGGGGCCGAGGCCCGCAACCGCGATCCAGCCGCTCATGGCCGCCGCCCCTGACCGTGTACCAGCGCGATCGAGAAATAGGGCACCGGCCCCTCGACCTCTTCCAGCCGGCGCACCGATTGCCCCGGCATGGTGCCGCGTTCGACCAGCCAGGCGTCGGAAAGCCGACCGGCACGTGCCAGCGCACGGCGCAGCTTCGGCAGGTTGCGGCCGATCTTCATCACCACCAGCGCGTCGGTATCGGCGGCGCGGCGGGTCAGCTCCTCCTCCGGCAGGGTGGCCGCCAGCACCGTCAGCACATCGTCGCCCCAGGTGATCGGCTGGCCCGAGGCGGTCCAGCAACCCGACATGCCGGTGATGCCCGGCACGATCTCGACCCCGGCCCGGCCCTCGAGGCGGGACTGCAGATGCATGAAGGAGCCGTAGAAGAACGGATCGCCCTCGCACAGCACCACCACGTCCTCGGCCCGCGCCAGATCGGCCAGCCGCGCCGCCCAATCGTCGTAGAAGGCGGCGAGCAGGCGGTTGTACTCCGGATCGCTCACGGGGATTTCGGTGGTGACGGGATATTCCATCGCCAGTTCTTGGACGCCCTCGCACAGCATCCCCTCGACGATCTGGCGGGCCTGACCGGCGCGACCGGCCTTGCGGAAATAGGCCACCTGCCGGGTGGAGGAGATCAGGCGATGGGCGCGCAGGCTCATCAGATCGGGGTCGCCGGGGCCAAGGCCCACGCAGATCACACGGCCCATCGTCATTCCTTTCGGCTGGCAAGCGCGTTGATGGCGGCGACGGTGATGGCCGAGCCGCCAAGCCGCCCACGCACGATCAGGGCGGGGACGGGAAGATCGGCCATCAGCGCCGCCTTGGATTCGGCGGCCCCGACGAAACCCACCGGGCAGCCGATGATGGCGGCGGGGCGCGGGCAGGCGGGATCCTCCAGCATGTTCAGCAGATGAAACAGCGCGGTCGGCGCATTGCCGATCGCCACCACGGCGCCAGCCAGATGCGGCCGCCACAGCTCAAGTGCGGCGGCGGAGCGGGTGGTGCCCATTGCCCGCGCCATCTCGGGCACCTTCGGGTCGTGCAGGGTGCAGATCACCGCGTTGTCGGCAGGCAGGCGCGGCCGGGTGATGCCTTCGGACACCATGCGCGCATCGCAGAGGATCGGCGCCCCGGCCTCAAGCGCGGCGCGCGCCGCCTCGGCCATGCCGGGGGAAAAGGCCACGTCCCGCTCCAGCCCGACCAGACCGGCGGCATGGATCATGCGGACGACGACCGGTTCCTCCTCCGGGGTGAAGCGGGCCAGATCGGCCTCGGCGCGGATGGTGGCGAAGCTTTGGGCATAGATCGCGGCGCCGTCGGTTTCGTAGGTGTGGGGCATTCAGGGGCCTTCGGTCAGGAGGTCGGGATGAGCGGTCAGGGCGTCGGCTGTCAGGTCGGAGCGGTCGGGCGGATCGCTGGCACGGCCCCGCCGGATCAGGTCGAAACGGTCGGGGCCGGTGGCGACCAAGGTGAACGGCGCCGGGCCGGGATGGGCGCAGCCCTTGGTGCAGCCGGAGACATGCAGCCGGGCGTCTTGCGGCAGGGCGGGCGGCAGGGCACTGGCCAGGGCGCGGGCCAGCGGTCTTGTGGCCGACAGCGCCTGCGGACAGGCCGGCGCGCCGGTGCAGGCCACGACGCGCAGGCGCGGGTCGGCGGGATCGGCGATCAGCCCGGGCAGGGCGGCGGCGCGGGCGGCGCCCTCGATCAGCAGCATCCGCCAGGGGGTGAGGCGCAGCGGGCCCAGCTCGGCCAGCGTCGCCAGTGTTTCGGCGTCGATCTGTCCGAACTCCAGCGCCGCCAGAACGCCCTGGGCGCAGGGGCCGGGGGCGGGGGGCGTTGTCCCTGCCGCGGCGGGGCATTGTGTGAAGGCAGGCGGCAGGGTGACGCCGGAGGCCAGATGCCGGGCCATCCGGCCGCGACCCTCGGGCGCGCCGCCGGACTCGAGGAACCAGCGGGCGAGGGTCAGCGCGGTGTCGGTGGCGGTTTCCACCGTGACCCGGGCCCCGGCGGCGGCGCCGTCGGCACGGCAGATCAGCCCGTTCGTGGTATCCCGTTCCAGCCGGATATCGGCGGGGGTGCCGGTCAGCACCGGCGCGGCGCCGCAGTCGACGGCAAAGCCGAACTTGCCGGGCAGCGCGGGGGCGTCCGGCGCGGTCAGCGCCGCGGCCAGAGCCGCAGCGATCCGGGCGCTGTCGTCGCCGGTCTGCCAGAACGGCGTCAGCACGATATTGCGCCGCGCCTCGGCCCCGGCGGTGGCATCGACCAGATCCAGCGCGCGCAGCCCGGCGATCAGCGCCGGATGGTTCTCTGCCGCGATCCCGCGCAGCTGCAGGTTGGCGCGGGACGACAGGTCGATCAGCCCGTTGCCATGCTGCCGCGCCAACAGTGCCACGCCCACCGCCTGTTCCGCCCTCAGCCGTCCCAGCGGCGGGCGGATCCGCACCACCAGCCCGTCGCCGGACAGCATCGGCCTGAGCGCTCCGGGGCACCAGCCGCGAACGATCGGATCGCTCATGCGCGCGCCTCCAGCGCGGCGGCGATGGAGTTGCGCCGGGTCAGCCAGAGGCCCGCCGCCTGCAGCGCCCGGAACCGGTCGCGCAGCGCCTGTAGGGCCTGCGGGTTCTGCCTTTGCATGACCTCCACCAGATCGGCCCGCCCCAGCGTGGCGTCGAAATAGAGATCGAAGAGATGCGCCGGCACCACGCCGGCCAGATGGGCGAAGGCGGCGAGGTGATCGAGCGTCGCCGCGATCTCCGCCGCGCCGCGAAAGCCGTGGCGCATCATGCCGTTGGCCCAGTCCGGATTGGCGGCGCGGGCGCGGGTGACGCGGGCGATCTCCTCGCTCAGGGGGCGCGCCTGAGGCTTGTCGGGTCGCGTGGCGTCGAGGTGGTAGAGCGCCGGGGGCCTGGCGCCGAGCGCGGCGGCTGCGGCGGCGAAGCCCGCCTCATGCGCGGCGTAATCGGCGGCCATCAGCAGGTCGGTCTCGGGCAGGTCCTGAAGGTGGACGAAGCCGTCCGCCGTCCGCACCCGCGCCTCAAGCTCCGCTCGCGCCGGGGTGATTTCTCCGGTGACATCAATGGCATGGGAGGAGGCGTTCAACCAGGCCTCGACCGCCGAGGCGCGGCCTGCGTCGCTATAATCCTCCAGCGCCGCCCCCATGTTGAGCCCGTAGGAGCCGGGTTTCGGCCCGAACACGCGGGGGGTGGCCTGCCGATAGGGATTGTCGCCCGGTGCCTCGTCGCGCTGGGCGAGTGCCGCGGCCCCGGCTTCGAACATCTGCGCCAGCCCCGGGAAGGCATCGCGGAAGAGGCCGGAGACCCTGAGCGTCACGTCGATCCGCGGGCGGTTCAGCAGGGTCAGCGGGATCACTTCGAAGCCGCTCACCCGTTCGGACCCCTCGTCCCAGCGGGGGCTGAGGCCGGCCAGATGCAGCGCCATGGCGAATTCCTCGCCCGCCGTGCGCATGGTGGCCGAGCCCCAGAGGTCGACCACCAGCCCGCGCGGCCAGTCGCCGTGGTCCTGCAGGTGGCGGCGCAGCAGCTCCTCGGCCAACCTCACCCCCTGCGCATGGGCCGCGCGCGAGGGCACCGCGCGGGGGTCGGTGGTGAAAAGGTTGCGCCCGGTGGGCAGCACATCGGCGCGCCCCCGGAACGGCGAGCCGGAGGGGCCGGAGGGCACGAAGCGGCCCGCCAGCGCCGCTAGCAGCCCGGCGCGTTCCTCGGCGCCACACGCGCCGGTGCCGAAGACATGCAGCCCCTCGCCGAACTGGCTTTCCTTGATGTCGCAGACGAAGCGGTCGATGCGGGTGATCGCCTCGGCCGGCGAGGTGTCGGGGGGGAGGCCCAGATCAGCCTCGACCCCGGTGCCCTGCGCCTCGGCGCGGATATCGGCGATCAGCCGGTCGCGGCGGGCCGGATCCAGCCCGTCGGCGGTGGAATATTCGTCGAGCAGATGTTCGAGCCGGCCCAGCCCCGCGGGCAGTTTTGTCTGCGCCAAGGGCGGCGGCAGGTGGCCGATGGTCACCGCGCCGATGCGCCGCTTGGCCTGCGCCGCCTCGCCGGGATCGTTGACGATGAAGGGGTAGATCACCGGCAGATCGCGGATCAGCGCCTCGGGCCAGCAGCCCCGCGACAGCGCCACCGCCTTGCCCGGCAGCCATTCCAGCGTGCCATGGGCGCCGATATGGACCAGCGCGTCGGCCTGCTGGCGGAGCCAGAGGTAGAAGGCGACATAGGCATGACGCGGGGTGCGGGCGAGGTCGTGATAGTCCTCGGCGCGGGTTTTGACCTCGCCGCGCTCCGGTTGCAGGGCGATCAGGGCGTTACCGGAGCGGATGGCGGAGAAGCGGAAGGCGCCGTC
>JBFXGQ010000376.1:0-5147 GCA_050177915.1 Pseudodonghicola sp.
CTGCCGCGGCCGCTGTGGCGCGGCTTCCTCGACGAGCTTGAGATCGGCGGCGATCCCGTCGCGCCGGGATCGCTGGCCGCGGTCTCGGACCGTTTCGCCGCGGCGAATGCGGCGCTGACGGCGGCGCATCCGGCGCTGACGCCCGCGACCTTCGCCGCCGCCCCCGCCCTGCCCGGCTGGACCGAGGCCGACCCGCAGCGCGGCTATCGCGCCTCGCAAAACCTGCTGGCCTTCATGGAAGAGGTCGACAAGGCCTCAAAGGCCGGCCACGCCGCCAAGGCCGCCGATCTCGCCCATCTGGCGCCGGCAGAGGCCACAGCTGCCGCGGCCGCGCCCGACGACGGGCTGAGCGAGACCGCCCGCCGCATCCTGCCGGACGCGGCGCAGGTGAAGTTCGCGCAGCTCAGAACCTCGCCCTATGCGCCGCATGACGGCATCGGCACGGTGGCGGAAGAGGCCGAGGCGCCGGCCTATGCCGCGCTGCCGCCGCGCCCGCTGCCCGAGGGCAGCAGCGGCACGGTGATCGTCGGCTGCATGAAGAACGAGGCGCCCTATATCGTCGAATGGGTGGCCTATCACCGCGCCATCGGCGTCGACAATTTCCTGATCTACACCAACGACTGCACCGACGGCACCGACCGCATTCTCGACCGGCTGCAGGATCTGGGCGTGGTCCAGCACCGCAACAACGACGCCTGGAAGGGCAAGTCGCCGCAGCAGCACGCGCTGAACCTGTCGCTGAAGGAGCCGCTGGTGCGCAACGCCGACTGGCTGCTGCATATCGACGTCGACGAATTCATCAACGTGCGCTGCGGCAACGGCACCTTGCAGGATTTCTTCGACCGGGTGCCCGGGGCCACCAATGTGGCGATGACCTGGCGGCTGTTCGGCCACAGCGGCGTGACCCGGCTGGAGGATCGTTTCGTCATCGAGCAGTTCGACCGCTGCGCGCCGAAATACTGCCCCAAGCCGCATACGGTCTGGGGCTTCAAGACCATGTTCCGCAACATCGGCGCCTATCAGAAGCTGAGCTGCCACCGCCCCAACAAGCTGGCCGAGGACATGCGCGACCAGGTGCGCTGGGTCAACGGATCGGGGCAGGACATCACCAAGGAGACGGCGGAAAAGGGCTGGCGCAGCTCGACCCGCTCGATCGGCTACGACCTGCTGCAGCTGAACCACTATGCGCTGCGCTCGGCCGAGAGCTTTTTGATCAAGCGCCAGCGCGGCCGCGCGCTGCATGTCGACCGCTCGATCGGGCTGAACTACTGGATCCGCATGGACTGGAGCGATGCCCGCGACATCACCATCCAGCGCAACCTGCCGCGGCTCAGGGCCGAATACGACCGGCTGATGGCCGACGAGCGGCTGGCGGCGCTGCATCACGCCGGCCTGTCCTGGCACCGCGCCAAGGCCGAGGAGCTGCACGCCACGCCCGAGTTCGAGACGCTCTACGCCCAGGCGCTGGAGGTGCAGCTGACCGGGACCGAGCGCGCCGCCTATGCGCTGGCGCTCGATCTGGAAAGCTGAGGCAGAGGAGACCGCCGCCATGACCGACGTGCCGCAGCGGGTTCTCGCCGTGCTGACCGTCCGCAACGAAGGCGCGTTCCTGCTGGAATGGCTGGCGCATCACCGCGCCGTGGGTTTCACCGATTTCCTGGTGCTTTCGAACGATTGCCAGGACGGCACCGACGCGATGCTGGACCGGCTGGAGCAGCTGGGCTGGCTGACGCATCTGCGCAACGACGGCCCCCCTGATGCCGGCGGCATCCAGTTCACCGGGCTGAAGCTGGCCGACACGCACCGGCTGGTGCGCAAGGCCGACTGGATCCTGACGCTGGACATCGACGAATTCGTCAATATCCACACCGGCGATCACCGGCTGTCGTCGCTGTTTGCGGCACTGCCGCAGGCCACCGCGATCACCCTGACCTGGCGGCTGTTCGGCAATGCCGATACCATCCGCTTTCGCGACCAGCCGGTCACCGACAGCTTCGTGCGCTGCGCGCCGGCGGTGATGTACTGGCCCTGGCGGGCGGCGATGTTCAAGACGCTCTACCGCAACGACGGCACCTATCGCAAACTGGGCGTCCACCGGCCGCGCAGCCCCGACAAGGCCCGGCTGCCCGAGGCCCGCTGGTTCGACGGCGAGGGGCGCGAGCTGGGCGAGGAGATGAAGACCACCCGGGTGTTCAGCACCTACGGGCGGCCGAATTACGCGCTGGCGCAGCTCAACCACTATCCGCTGGGGACGATGGAAAGCTTCGTGGTCAAGGCGGACCGCGGCCGCGCGGTGCATTCCGACCACATGCTGGACGTCGACTACTGGGTGGAGCGGAATTTCAACACCGATGTCGACAGCTCGATCCGCGCGCTGGCGCCGCTGAGCACGCCGCTGCGCGAGGAGCTGCACGCCGACCCCGAGCTGCACCGGCTGCATCACGCCGCGGTGGAATGGCGCCGCCAGAGGTTCCTGGAGCTGATGGAACACGAACCCTACCGCGCCCTCTTCTCCCGGCTGCTGATGACGCCGCCGTCGCGGCCGATCTCGCGGAACTCGGCGCGGACGCTGACCGGCTTCGCCAATCTGGGGCGGATGAAGGACAGGCAGGCCCCCGGCGCATAAGCGGGCAGCTGCGCAAAAAGCGCGCGGCGGCCCGGCGGAAACGCTGCAAGGCTCTTGAACGGCGATACAGTCCGGGTAAATGGCGAGAGCGGGCGATCTGGTCCCGTGTCCTTTCCGAAATTGCGATGATTCCTGTCTCGATGTCGTCCGGCGATCTGATCGCCGACCGCCGTGCCGAATATGCCGAGGCGCTCATGCCCGGCGATCCGGTGGCCGCCTGCGATCTCTATCTCCAGGCGCTGGAGCTGGTGCCCGACTGGGCCGCCGGATGGTTCCGCCTGGGCGAGATCCGGGCCGAGGCCGGGCTTGACGGGGCGGCGGCGGCCTTCGATGCGGCGCTGGCGGCCGATCCGCTGGACCGGCTGGGGGCCAGCCTGCGCCGCGACCTGCTGCGCGAGCGGTCGCTGGCCGATACCATGCCCTCGGCCTTCGTCGAGACGCTGTTCGATCAGTACGCCCCCGGCTTCGAGGCCGCCCTGCTCGACAAGCTCGACTATCGCGCGCCGCAGCTGCTGGCCGAGGGGCTGCCGGCGCCGCTGGGGCGGGTGCTGGATCTGGGTTGCGGCACCGGGCTGATGGGGCTGGAGCTGCGCGCCGGGGCCGAATGGCTCGAGGGCTGGGACATCTCGGCCGAGATGCTGCGCGAGGCCGAGGCCAAGGCGATCTACGACCGGCTCGACAAGCGCGACCTGTCCTGCCTCGACCCGCAGGACGAGGTCTGGGACCTGATCACCGCCGCCGATGTCTTTGCCTATCTCGGCGCGCTCGAACGCATCGTCGGCTGGGTGTCGCAGGCGCTGACCCCCGGCGGCCGCTTCGCCTTCACCGTCGAGGCGCATGACGGGGCAGAGGCCTATGTGCTGCGCGAAAGCCGCCGCTATGCGCATTCCGAGCCGCGTCTGGCGGCCCTGCTGCGCGAGGCGGGCTTTGTGACGCGGATCCGCGGCGCCGTGCTGCGGCAGGACCGCGGCACCCCGATCCGGGGGCTGGTGGTGCATGCGGTCAAGCGTCAGGCAACGCCGCAGCAGCCGCGGCGCGACGCCCATCCGCGCACCACAGAACCACCCGAAAACCTTCCAACTTTGGCCCCAATCCGCCCCTAGCTTGACCTCACGCCCAACCGGCCCGATCTAACAGTCACCACGTGGCCGGAGCGTATAGAGGACGAAATGAGCAAGGACAGCGTGATGCAGGCCGATGACGACAACGGGATTGAACGGTCGCTCGTCGATCTGGACAAGGCCGGGTGGCGCGCCGCGCTGATCGAGCAGGCCGAGGATCACGGCATGGCGCAGGAGCTGGGCGCGCGCCATTTCGCCACCTTCATCGACAAGAAGGCCACGCTGCTGGTCACCTTCGAGACCATCCAGGGTATCCGGGCGCTGTCCGAGACCGCCCAGCCGTTCGGCTTCGACATGGTCAAGGCACAGGGCTGGTCGCATCTGTGCGTCATTTCCGACGGCGACACCTGGTTCCGCGACGAGGAGGTCTATGCCTTCTTCGACCAGTTGATCGACGACGGGTTCTTCGAGGATTTCGACCGGGTGCTGTTCTACGGTGCCGGGCCCTGCGGCTATGCGGCGGCGGCCTATTCGGTGGCCGCGCCCGGCGCCACGGTGATCGCGGTGCAGCCGCAGGCGACGCTGGATGCGCGGATGACCGAATGGGACGACCGCTTCGTCGAGATGCGGCGCACCGATTTCACCAGCCGCTACGGCTATGCCCCCGACATGCTGGACGCGGCCGAACACGCCTTTGTCCTCTACGACCCGCGCCAGGCGCTGGACGCCATGCATGCGACGCTGTTCGCCCGCAGCAACGTGTCGCGGCTGCGGCTGCCCTTCATGGGCGGCGCGCTGCAGACCCAGCTGATCGAGATGAAGATCCTCTATCGCCTGCTGTCGCTGGCCGGCGCCGGCAAGCTGACCGACCGCAAGTTCTTCGAACTCTACCGCGCGCGGCGCGATCACATGCCCTATCTGCGCAACCTGATGACGCATCTGGATCAATACGAGCGGCCCTATCTGAACACGCTGCTGTGCCGCAACGTGACCTCGCGCACCTGGGCGCGGCGGTTCAAGCGGCGGCTCGACCAGCTGGAGCAGCAGGCCGAAGAGGGCGGTTTCCGCGCGCCGCCGCCGGCGGCCGAATAGCCGCTGCCCTCTGGTCCGCGACGCGCGGCTGTGCTAGCGGATCGCACATGACACAGACCCTCACGCTCCGCCGCCCCGACGACTGGCACCTGCATCTGCGCGATGGCGAGATGCTGAAGGCCGTGCTGCCAGAAACCGCGCGTCATTTCGCCCGCGCCATCATCATGCCGAACCTGGTGCCGCCGGTGGTGACCGGCGCCCAGGCCGCCGCCTATCGCGACCGCATCCTGGCCGCCCTGCCCGAGGGGATGAGCTTCGAGCCGCTGATGACGCTCTATCTGACCGAAAACACCGACCCGGCCGATGTCGCCGCGGCGGCGGCCAGCGGTCTGGTCAAGGCGGTGAAGCTCTATCCCGCCGGGGCCACC
>JBFXGQ010000377.1:0-5135 GCA_050177915.1 Pseudodonghicola sp.
CCGCCCATTACGGGCGCAACGCGGGGGTGGGGCCTCTCCGGTCGGGCTACGCCCTCCCTCCGAGACCCCACCCCCGCGTTCTCATCCTGATTGACGCTGGATTCTCACCTTGTTTGTCGCGCGGCACGCCTCGGTGAAACGGCTCTTTCTCATGTGTCTGCTCCTTCAGCGGTGGCGCAGACTCTACATCACGGTGAGGGATTTCGCGGGGCGCGGGTCACGAGCAATAGCGGTCGATGTCGTTGGCCTGCGATCCTTGCGCGGGATCCGGGTGCCGCGCGCGTCCGGCAGGGTCGGGCCGCTTCTCCTTGTGATCGGAGGGGGTTTCGTCTATGGGTTCGTTGCAACGTTTTTTCCTACCGCATCCTGTCTCCCTCAACGGCTTCAGTCTGCTACTTCGAACGGACTGAGCCGGGTTGCCGCATTCTGCGGGCAGCATTCATTTAAGGAGACTTCACGATGGCCAAGGGCACCGTGAAATGGTTCAACCAAACCAAAGGCTTCGGCTTCATCGCACCGGAAACCGGTGGCAAGGACGTTTTCGTCCACATTTCCGCGCTGGAACGGGCCGGCATTCGCCAGCTGGATGACGGCCAGGCCGTGACCTTCGAGATCGAATCCGGGCGCGACGGGCGCGAATCTGCCCGCGATCTGGCGCTGGCCTGATCTCTCGTCCATGACGAGGGCCTGACCGCACGCGGTCGGGCCCAAGCCCTCGCGGTGCATCGGGACCAGTGGTTCCTGCGCCCGCGCCGCCGATCCGACACGCGCGGATGGCCGCCCGCCCGGCCAGAGGGCCCGGCATTGCGGCTGCATCACCTCAGAACATGAATTCGCACCGCTGGATCGGCCGTCGCCGCCTGGCGCGCTAACGCCGCAGCCCGTCGCGGGTGGTACGGAAGATCTCGGCCAGCGCCTGAAACATCGGTCTGCGGGCGGAGGTGGGGCGCCAGGCCAGGATGACGTGGCGCGGGCAGGCGTCGGGCAGCGGCGCGATGTCCACCCGCTGGCCGGCCAGCACGCTGGCGTCGATCGCCAGATCCGGCAGCAGGGTGATGCCCAGCCCCTCGCTCACCATCGAGATCAGGGTGGGCAGGCTGGTGGCCGAGAAACTGTCGTCCTGCTGGATGTCGCGGTCGGGAAAGGCGCGCAGGGCGTGGCGTTGCAGGCAATGGCCGTGTTCCAGCAGCATCAGCCGGGCGCCTTCCAGCTCGGCGCCGCTGACCGGGCCGGTGGCGGGGCTGCCCCAGCCGGGCGGGCTGGCCAGGTGATAGCCGTCGTCGAACAGCGCCTCTGCCTCCAGTGTGCCGATGTCGAAGGGCTGGGCGATCAGCACCACGTCGAGCCGACCTGACGCCAGCCCGTCGAGCAGCGATTCGGTCATCTCCTCGCGCAGGTAGAGCCGCAGTTTCGGATAGGCGTCGCGGATCGCCGGCAGCGCGCGCGGGATCAGAAACGGTCCCAGCGTCGGGATCGCGCCGAGGCGCAGATCGCCTTCGTCGGGCGCCTTGTGGGCGGCGGCCAGCTCCTCGATCTCATGCGCCGACAGCAGCAGGGCGCGGGCGCGCTCGGCGATCTGCTGCCCGATCGGGGTCAGCATGACGTGCCGCTTGCTGCGTTCGGCCAGCTGGACGCCGAGGATCTGCTCCAGCTCCTTCAGCCCGGCGCTGAGCGTGGGTTGGGTGACGAAGCAGACCTCGGCCGCGCGGGAGAAGTTGAGTTCGTCCGCGAGGGCGGTCAGGAAGCGAAGCTGGCGCAGGGTGATCATGCGTCCAATATATAGAAAAATACGATCATAAAAACAGTTATAATCAATTTCACAGATTTATGCGCCGAGCCTATCTCTGCCTCATCGAAACGACAGAGACGGAGACACAGCAATGACCGACGCAACCCAAGCCCCGCAGATGCCCCGGCTGAACGAACCGGCCCCGGCCTTCGACGCCCCCACCACCGACGGCCGCAAGACGCTTGCGGACTACAAGGGCAAATGGCTGATCCTGTTCTCGCACCCGGCCGATTTCACGCCGGTATGCACCACCGAATTCATCGCCTTCGCCAAGCGGCAGGATGAGTTCGCGGCGCTGAACACCGCGCTGCTTGGCCTGTCGATCGACAGCCACTATAGCCACATCGCCTGGATGCTGAACATCAAGGAGAAGTTCGGGGTCGAGATCAAGTTCCCGATCATCGCCGATCTGAACATGAAAGTGGCGCAGTCCTATGGCATGATCCAGCCGGGCGCCTCGGATACCGCCGCGGTGCGCGCGACCTTCATCATCGATCCCGAAGGGGTGTTGCGCGCCATGGTCTACTATCCGATGAACGCTGGCCGCTCGGTGGCCGAGATCCATCGCCTGCTGGTGGCGCTGCAGACCGCGGACGAGAACAAATGCGCGATGCCGGAGAACTGGAAACCGGGTGACGCGGTGATCGTGCCGACCCCGTCCACGCCGGAGGCGGCCGAGGCCCGCGCGAGTGAGGGGTACAACACTGTCGACTGGTATTTCTCGACCCGCCAGCTCTGAGACCGCAACCCGGCCCGGCGCCGAACAGGCGCCGGGTTCACCCCCTAAGACCGGAGGCAGAAAGATGACCAAATCCCCTGTTGTGAAATCCTTCTGGGACGAACCGACCGGCAGCTGGCAATATGTGTTCCACGATCCCGCGACCATGAAGGGCGCCATCGTGGATCCGGTGATGAACTACGACCCCAACGCCGGCGCCACCACCATGGCAAGCGCGCAGCAGATCCTGGATTACGTGCGCGCGGCGGGGATCGAGGTGGTCTGGATCCTCGACACCCATCCGCATGCCGATCACTTCTCGGCCGCGCCTTGGCTGTCGGCGCAACTGGGCGCGTCCACCGCCATCGGCGACCATGTGACCGAGGTGCAGGCGCTGTGGAAGGGCATCTACAACCTGCCTGACAGCTTTCCCATCGACGGTAGCCAGTGGGACAGGCTGTTCGCCGATGGTGAGGCATTCATGGTGGGCGAGATCCCCGTCCGGGTGATGTTCAGCCCCGGCCATACGCTGGCCTCGATTACCTACGTGGCGGGCGACGCGGCTTTCGTGCATGACACGCTGATGATGCCCGACAGCGGCACCAGCCGGGCGGATTTCCCCGGCGGCTCGTCGAAGGCGCTCTATAACTCTATTCAGGCGATTCTGGCGCTGCCGGACGACACGCGGGTGTTCGTCGGTCACGACTATGCGCCCGGCCGCGCGGCGGAATGCGAGGCGACGGTGGCCGAGCATAGGGCTACGAACATCCACCTCAGGGGCGCACCGTCGGAGGCGGAGTATCGCGCCGTGCGCGACGCCCGCGACGCGACGCTGCCGCTGCCCAGGCTGATGCTGGCGGCGCTGCAGATCAACATCCGCGGCGGCAGGAAGCCCGAGGTGGAGGACAACGGCCGGTCCTACCTGAAGATACCGCTCGATTATTTCGAGCCGCGGTAGGGTGGGGGCGGGCCACATGCCTGGCCCTTTTCATTATGCAGGGAAATGGCGCGCCTTTCATTCCGTGTTGCCCGGCCGCAGGCCGGGCCGCGCCCGCCCCTCCCCCCGGGAGGGCGCATTGTTGGCGTTGTGCGCCGAACCACAGTCGGGCAGAGCGACGGCGCCTCGCATCGCTCGAAGGGTGCGAAAGCGCCCTCCCAGGGTCGGGCGCGTCCCTCCGCGCACTGATCAGACGCGCCTTGGCCCTTTGCACTCCCCTCGACAGCCTGCGTCCCCTCGCCCTGACAGGGGGAGGGACGGGGAGGGGGCACCGGCTCCCGCCGGGCCTTACACCATCCGGATCACATCCTTCTCGATCGCCAGCATATAGCCCCGCCGGGCGATGTTCTTGACCAGAAGTTCGCTCACCATCTGGTTGCCCAGCGTGTCGCGCAGCCGCTTGATCCGGGTGGCCCCGGCGGCCTCCTCGCAATCCGAGGCGTCGCGGCCCGAGATCATCGCCTCGATCTCCGCCCCCGACAGAACCTCGTCATCCAGCCGCGCCTCGGCCAGAACCGACAGCGTTTCCATCGCCGCCGCGGTCAGCTTGAAGTCCATGTTGTTGAGATAGACGGTGTTCTCCTCGCGGCTGATCAGCAGCGAATTGACCTGGATGCCGGCGCGTTCCACCTGCGCCATGCGGCGGTTCAGCCCGGCCAGCAGCACCAGGAACACCAGCGCCGCCACCATCATCGCGGTGGCGAAGACCAGCAGCACGAAGATCACCATCCGGTAGCTGGCCAGCGTGTCGGAAAACGCGGTGCCCGATTGCGCCAGAATCTCCAGCAGCCGGATCTCGGCATCGGTGGTCAGGTCGCTTTCGATGAACAGCCGTTCCACCCGCGCGTTGAAGGCATTGGCGTCGGGCAGGGTCAGCAGCAGCACCGCGCCGGCGACGACCAGAATCGCCACGATGGCGGCGATGCCGAGGCCGACGATTCGGCCGCCGGGAAAGCCGCGCGCGCGCCCCGGTTCAGAACCTGAGAAAGAAGTGTCCTGCATTCGCCCTCCTTCCCTCCAGCCCCTCGGGGCCAAAGACCGAAACCACGTTCAGCAGTTTCCAGCCATTCTGTTGCAGCCGGGCCGATACCTCGGCCCGGGCCGACTGGCGGTCGCAGCCGCCATTCAGTTGCATCACGCCATAATGCAGCTTCAGCGGGTTGTCCCGCTTGGCCTTGTAATCGGCGTAACACTCGGCGGCAGAGGCCGGCACGGCCGCCACCAGACCGGCGATCAGGGCGATCGAGAGCATGATCTGTTTCATGCGGCCATCCTGACCCGAGATCGCCGGTTATTCAATAACCACAGGGCTTTGGAGCGGCTGCTATCGGATAACAGGGGGCCGTTATTGCCTGTCCGGCGGCCTTGGGGCGAGGGTCGGGGCATCGACAGCTTCGGCCCGCATGGGTCGGAGGCACCACACAGAGAAACCCACGCAAAAAGGATCTCGCCCATGCACCGCAAGTTCATCGCCCTGATCTCCGGCCTCGCCCTCACCGTCGCGCTCACTGCGGCCGCCACCGCCCCGGCCCGTGCCGACACCGACGCCGGCAAGATCCTGGCCGGTCTCGCCGCGCTCGCCATCATCGGGGCGGCCATCGACAACAGCAACAAGCCCACCGTGGTCGAGC
>JBFXGQ010000378.1:0-5134 GCA_050177915.1 Pseudodonghicola sp.
TACATGCGCGCCTATGCTGATGGTCCGGATCATGGGGATCTCCTTTGCTGGAACCGGTCGAACCTGGGGCCAGGCTGGCGGGAGGCGTGCTGCGAACCGGATGCGGTCACCCGGATATTCGGTGCAAACCATCTGTGTTGCCTGACACGTAAATTACGACAGAGTTAGTCGTGTTTGGCAAAGGAAAAATCACGTCTATTTAAGTCGTGATTGTGGGAGATTATTCTCCGGCGACAACTTCAGGCAGCCGGAAACGCCGCCGCGGCCGGGTCTCTTGCATCGGATCCGAAAGAGTCAGCGATTCGATCAGCAGGATAGGGGCCCGCAGCGCGTGGGGAGGGGAGGTCGGAAAGAGGGGGCGCTCCACCAGTCTCTGGCAAAGCGGTTCGCAGGTCCGAGGGGCGGGGCGGAGAGAGGCGCGATCAGCCAGCGACAGGGCTCGTTTGCACCGGGCCGGAGGCGGAGACCGGGACAAAAGACCCTGTCGACCGCGCCCGATTACAGCTCCGATCGGGGGGCCGCAGCCGGGGCGCGGGCCTCGAAGGATCTCAGCACCGCGATCATGTCCTCTTCCTGATGGCCCATGGCCTCGGTTTCGGCATAGAGCGCCGCGCAGGCCTCCATCAACGGATGGGCGGTGCCGGCCGCGCGCGCGGCGTCCACGACGAGCCGGCTGTTCTTCAGAACGTCCGAGATACCGGCCTGGCGGGTGAAATCCCGGGTGCGAAGCTTGTCGAGCTTGACCCGCGACACGTCGCTTGCCATCGGGCCCGCATTGAGGATGTCTGCGAAGCGGTCCATGTCCAGACCGTGGCGCGCCGCGAAATGCCCGGCCTCGGCCAGCCCGGTGACCATGGTGATCAGAAAGGTGTTGACCGCCAGTTTCATCTGCAGCGCCCCGGGCACGGCGCCGCAGTCGAAGATCTGCTTGCAGACCGGGGTCAGCAGCGGGCGGAGGCGGTCGAGATCGGCGGGCTCCCCCGCGAGCATGCCGACCAGCTGCCCGGCCTCCGCCGGTTTGCGCGACCCCGAGACGGGCGCCTCGACATAGCGGCCGCCGGCGGCGCGGATCTCGTCGGAAAGCCGCCGGGAATAGTCGGGGGAAACCGTGCTCATCGAGACGATGCAGCGCCCGCCGACACGTTGGGCGAAGCGGTCGGAGCCGCGTCCCAGCACCGCATCGGTGGCCGCCTCGTTCTCCAGCATCATCAGCACGGTGTCGCACCGACTGAACACCGTGTCCGGGTCGGGGGCGACGCTGGCCCCGGCCTGCGTGAGCGGGGCACAACGCGCCGCGGTCCGGTTCCAGATCACAAGCGGCATGCCGGCCCGGACAAGGTTCAGCGCCATTGGCGTTCCCATCGTGCCCAGCCCGATGAAGCCGGTCGGTCGCTGTGGTGTCATGACTGTTCCCTCGCCGTTGTCCGGTGAAGGGTAGTTCAGTCGTGAAATTCGGAATAACGAATAATTTAAAAGACTGGCTTCCGAAAGTCGGGTTGATTTCGGGGGGCTCGCGCTTGGTCGACACATGTCCCCCTCGGGCGCGGGGGGGGCGAGGCCCCCGGGGGACGCCCGGCCTTGCCATTTGCGTCATGGGGGCGTTGCGCTGTTCAACCGGCGCCGTTCACCGCCAGCCGGTCCAGCGTCTCTTGGCGCAGAACCTCCACCAGCCGGTCGGCGAAACGCGACAGGTTGGGCGCACGCAGAAGGCGCAACTCGATGGCGGGCAGATCCGGCAATCCCAGGTCCGACCCGAGACAGGCGATGTCATCCGGTCTGCCATGATCCGTCCGCACCGCGATGCCGAGGCCCGAGCGGACCGCGGCCCAGATGGCGGGTAGGCTGGGGGTGGTCAGGGCCGCCCTCCAGCGGATCTGTCCCTGATCGAGGGCCGCGAGAGAGGCCTGGCGGAACAGGCAGGGATGGTTGAACAGCACCAGCGGGACGGGATCGCCGGCAAAACGGGCCGACGCGGTCCGGCATCCCAGCCAGCGCATCGGTAATTCGCACAGGACCTCGCCCTCGGGGGGGCTGCCGGGGCGGAAAAAGGCGATGGCCGCATCGATGCGCCCGGCGCGGACCTCCTCGGCGATACTGTGATTTTCGCCCGCGCGCACGTCGACATGCACGGTGTCCTGATCCTGCTGGAACGCTCTCAGCGTCGCCGGCATGACATCGTCGAAGAAATCCTGTGGCAGGCCGAGACGGACGGTGGCCGCGGTCGTGGCGGCGCCGATCGACCGCGCGGCTTCGTCGTTCAGCGCGATAATCCGGCGGGCATAGGCGATGAAGGCCTCGCCCGCTTCGGTCGGAACCAGGCCGCGTCCCTTGCGGATAAACAATGTGGTTCCAGCCTGTTGCTCCAGTTTCTTCAGGTGCATGCTGACGGCCGACTGGGACCGGCCCAGCTGAACCGCGGCGCGGGCAAAGCTGCCGAGGTCGGTTCCGACGACGACCGTCCGAAGGGCATCTATGTCGAAACTTGTCATGGTTTTGTTTTCCGAAACTGAGGCGGTTGTTTCTTTCGGTATCATGAATGGGGGCCGTCCGCCAAGACGCGCGCCGGGACGCCCGCCCGCGACTTCGCTTCGCGGGTTGACCCGCTCGAACCTGCGAGCCGCCCGGGGTGGCGCGACTGCGGCGGAGACCGGCGCGCCATGGGTCGGCAGAGCCTCGCTCAGCCCTGCAGCCGGCGTTGCAGCTGGCCGGGGGTGATCCCGTAGGTGGCATGGAAGGCGGCGACGAAACCGCTCGCCGTGGCATAGCCCGCGGCATGGGCCGCGAACTGAACGCTCTTGCCCGCCATCAGCGGCGCAATGGCGCGGGCGAGCCGCAGCTCGCGCATCCAGTTGGCCCAGTTTTGTCCGATGTGACGGGTCACCAGGCGCTGCAGGCTGCGCCGCGACAGGGCAAGCGCCCCGGCCCAATGGTCCAGCGGCCGTTCCTCCTCCTCCAGATGCGCCAGGGCGATCCGCCGCAGCCGGGGATCGTCCGGCAGCCGCAGGGCGGGGGCGGTGGTGGGGCGCTTGAGGCGATCCCACAGAACCGCGGCGAGACGCGCGAAGGCCGGATCCTGTCGGTCCGCCTGCGGGGCGCTGGCCAGCGTCCGGATCAGCTCGTTCTCCAGCGGTTTCAGCGCGAAGGACGTGGGATGCGAGGGCAGAGGCGCCGCGCCGGGCAGGGTATAGAGGTTCACCGATTGCCGCGATCCCCCGGCACGGATCCGGTGCGGGGTCTCGGGCGGAAGCCAGACCGCCATGCCGGGGGATACCAGGTGGATCCGGCGCGCCACCTCGACCGTTACCGGCCGGTCGGGACACCAGGCAAGCTGTCCGCGCCGATGGGCGTGGGTCTCGGGCATGGTCCCGGCGCCGAAGGCGGTGACCCTGCCGATCACCGGGCTGCCGTCCTCGACGAAGCCGCCGATCTCGTCTTTCTGCATCCCGGACATATTGGGCATTCTGGCACCCTCCCGACATCCGCTGTCACCCGCAGGATACATTCTTCGCGCCTATCCGCCAGTATCGCGGCGAAACGCACCGGAGGATGGGATGCAGATGACGGACATGGCGGTGTTGCTGGGCGCGGGTCTGGCCGGCGGGCTGTGCAACGCGGTTGCGGGGGGCGGCACCTTCTTCACCTTCCCGGCGCTTCTGGCGGTTGGGCTGCCGCCGGTGGCGGCGGGCGCGACCAGCGCCGTGGCGATCTGGCCGGGGCATGCGGCCAGCCTGGTCGGAGAGGGCGCGGTCCTGCGCCAGGAGGTGATCGCGCGACCGGGGCGGGTGGCCCTGTTCACCACGGCCTCGGCGGTGGGCGCCGCGCTGCTGCTCGCGTCGGGCGATGCGCTGTTCCGGCAGCTGATCCCCTGGCTCCTGCTCTTTGCGACGCTGCTGTTCGCGACAGGTCCGGCGCTGAACCGCTGGCTGGCGCGGCGGTCGGTCGCGATCGGCCCGGGCGCGGCCGGTTTGGCCGAGGGGGCGGTGGCGCTCTATGGCGGGTATTTCGGCGCCGGGCTGGGTGTGCTGCTGCTGGCGCTGCTGACGGTGACGGGGGGCGGGCAACTGGCACAGGCGAACGTGGTCAAGAACGCGCTCGCCACGCTGGCGACCACCATTGCCGTGCTGATCTTTGCGCTCGGCGGGGCGGTGGCCTGGGGCCCGGCGGCCCTGGTCTTTCTGGGGGCGGGGCTTGGCGGGATCCTGGGCGGCAAGCTGGCGCGTTGGGTGAACCCGCAGGTCCTGCGGGCCTGCATCACCTGCCTCGGCCTGCTGCTGGCCTGGCGCTACGCCTGATCCGCGACGGTCTTGAGCACTTCTCTCTCGGTTGCCGAACTCGGGGGGCCAAACCGCCGGGACAGGACACGGATGCATCGGCTTCGGCTCCTCCCGGCGGCGGCGGCTTGCGCGTCTGCTCGACCGTCCCCAGCCGATCCGCCATCGTCCGCGGGGTGGCAATCTGCACGGAATACCCGGGCGAGGCGTCGATGATGTGGTTGCAGAAAACGAGCCCCGCCACCTTGAGCCCCGCGACCTGTCCGGGCCAGAGCATGCCCGGCGTCATGCAGGTCTCGAGCCCCGGATCGCAGATGCCGCGCCCCCTGTTGCAGAGCTTGTCGATCACCGCCCCGTCGGAAGCTTCTTCAACCCGTTCGGGGCAGGCCTCTGGCCCGCAACCGAACGCGTCGAGGCGGGCGATTTCATGTCCGCCCTTCAGCGCCTCCAGCACGCCGGGCGTGGCGGGTTCCTTCTCGCGCGTCTCTATCCAGCCGGTCGCGGCGCGGCGTCGGTCAAATGCCTTCGTCTCGTGATAGGAGGTTCCTTCTCGCATCACGCGCAGCCGTTCCGGGGCGTTTTCCTTCAATGACCTTGACCGTTCACTGAGCACCTCCCCGAAAATCGGACAGTGACGGAAGCTACGATCTGACGTCTGCTGGTCTCCAGGAACGAGGAGATCAGACCATGTCGAAACGCAGGAACCATGATGCGGGCTTCAGGGCTCGCGTGGCGCTGGAAGCCGTGAAGGGCGAGCGCACCGTGTCGGAGCCGGCCGCGGAATACGGCGTGCATCCGACGATGATCCATCAATGGAGCGAGCCATGGTCCGCCATTGGTCCGAGGCCGATCCCGAACGGGAT
>JBFXGQ010000379.1:0-5089 GCA_050177915.1 Pseudodonghicola sp.
GGACATAGACCTGGCTCGCCGGATCCTCGCCCACCAGCACCACGGCAAGCCCGGGGGTGATCCCCTGCCCGGCCTTCAGCCGCGCCACCTGCCCGGCCACCTTGGCCCGCACCGTCGCGGCGAAGGCTTTGCCGTCGATGATCTTTGCTGTCATGTCATGTCCTTTCGGTCGAGGAACTGGAGGAGGAGCCCAGAACGGTTTCCTCGCGGGCGATGGCCCATTCGATCATTTCACGCCAGAGCGTCTCGGCCAGATCCGGGTCGAGCCCGGCCCCGGCGGCATTGCGGCGGGCGCTGCCGGCCACCTGTTCGACCCTCTCGGGGATGCGCGCCGGCAGCCCTTCTGCCAGCTTCAGCTCGGCGGCACGGTCGATGCAGGCGGCGCGATCGGCCAGCAGGCGGATCAGCTCCCGGTCCAGCGCGTCAGGGCTCTGGCGCAAGTCCCGCATGTTTCGGCAGTTCAACGGGCTGATCACCGGGTGCCCCCATGAAGCTTCGTCGCCGCCCTCATAGGGCAGGCGACGGGCAGGCTCAAGCGGGGCCTAGAACAGCCCCTCGATCTGGCCCAGATCGTTCAGCCCGATGCTTTCCGCCGCCGGCACCCGCGGCAGGCCGGGCATGGTCATGATCTCGCCGCAGATCACCACGACGAAGCCTGCCCCGGCGCTCAGCCGCACCTCGCGCACCGGCACGCTGTGGCCGAGCGGGGCGCCGCGCACGGTCGGATCGGTGGTGAAGCTGTATTGCGTCTTGGCCATGCAGACCGGCAGGTTGCCGTAGCCCGCCTGCTCCCAGGCGTGCAGCTGGTCGCGGATCTTGTGGTCGGCGATCACCTCGTCGGCGCGATAGATCCGCTTGGCGATAGTCTCGATCTTATCGAACAGCCCGATGTCGTCGGGATAGATCGGCGCGAAATTGGCGATGCCGGCATCGGCGATCTCGGCCACGCGGCCGGCCAGTTCGGTGATCCCGGCCGAGCCCAGCTCCCAGTGCCGGCACAGGATCGCCTCGGCGCCCAGCGCCGCGACATAATCCTTCACCGCCCGGATCTCGGCCTCGGTATCGCTGATGAAATGGTTGATCGCCACCACCACCGGCACGCCGAAGCTCTTGACGTTCTCGACATGACGGCCGAGGTTCGGGCAGCCGGCCGTGACCGCCGCGACATTCTCCGCCCCCAGATCGGCCTTGGCGACGCCGCCGTTCATCTTCATCGCCCGCACCGTGGCCACCACCACGACCACCGCCGGGGCCAGCCCGGCCATGCGGCACTTGATGTTCATGAACTTCTCGGCGCCCAGATCGGCGCCGAAGCCGGCCTCGGTCACCACGTAATCGGCCAGTTTCAGCGCCGTGGCGGTGGCGATGACCGAATTGCAGCCATGGGCGATATTGGCGAAGGGGCCGCCATGGACGAAGGCCGGGTTGTTCTCCAGCGTCTGCACCAGATTGGGCTGCATCGCATCCTTCAAGAGCACCGTCATCGCCCCGTCGGCCTTGAGATCGCGGCAATAGACCGGGGTCTTGTCGCGGCGATAGGCGACGATGATGTCGCCCAAACGTTGCTGCAGATCCTCCAGATCGCGGGCGAGGCAGAGGATCGCCATCACCTCGGAGGCCACGGTGATGTCGAACCCGGTCTGGCGCGGATAGCCGTTGGCGGCGCCGCCGAGGCTGGTGACCATATCGCGCAGCGCCCGGTCGTTCATATCCATCACCCGGCGCCAGACCACCCGGCGGGTGTCGATCTCCAGCTCGTTGCCCCAGTAGATGTGGTTGTCGATCATCGCCGCCAGCAGGTTGTGGGCGCTGGTGATGGCGTGGAAATCGCCGCTGAAGTGAAGGTTCATCTCCTCCATCGGCACCACCTGGGCATAGCCGCCGCCGGCGGCGCCCCCCTTCATCCCGAAACAGGGGCCAAGGCTGGCCTCACGGATGCAGATCGCCGCCTTCTTGCCGATGGCGTTCAGCCCGTCGCCCAGACCCACGGTGGTGGTGGTCTTGCCCTCGCCCGCCGGCGTCGGGTTGATCGCGGTGACCAGGATCAGCTTACCGTCCGGGTTGCCCTGCACAGAATTGATGAACGCCTGGCTGACCTTGGCCTTGTCGTGACCATAGGGCAGCAGCTGCGCCGCCGGGATGCCCAGCGTGGCGCCGATCTCCTGAATCGGTTTCTTCTGCGCCTCGCGGGCGATTTCGATATCGGATTTGAAGCTCATCGCCACCGTTCCAAAAGTTTTCTCCGGCCCGTTTTGCGGGGGGCGGAGCCGACCCCGACCTGATGTGCGGGGCCCTCAGTTGATGATTGTGCCGCCCGTCCGGGCCAGCGGATGATGCCCGTCCGTCGCGCGGTGCTGCAGCGGCGCCGCAGGCCGGATCGGCCTAGGGCGCCCAGTGCCGCTGCGTCGGCACGAACAGGCGCAGCCGGTCGCCCAGCGCCAGCGTGCCGGGCCGTTCGACCCAGGCGGTGACCCCGCGCAGCCCCTGCGCCGCCGGTTTGAACCCGGCCCCCTTGCCCGGCGCCTCGGCCTCGATCTCCCGCCCCGGCAGCACGCAGGGCAGGTTCTCCATGTCGACGGTCAGGGTCAGGCCACCGGGGGCCTGCAACCGCGACGAGGGCGGCACATGGGTGAAGTCGGGAATGCCGCGCAGCACCACCGAGGCGCCCAGCAGCGCGGGGTCCAGCGTTTCGATCCCCATCCGCGCGGCGGTCTCCTCCAGCTCCTCGGCCGACAGGAGGGAGAGCTGGCGCACGTTGCGGATTTCCGTGTTGCGGGGATAGAGGTTCATCACCCGCGAACAGGATGGCCGGGTCGCGCCGCCGTGCCGGTCGCCGGCAAGACCGTCGAAACCGGGGTCCAGCCGCTGGACCGGCTGCGCCCGCAGCCCGCCACCCGCCGGCACATGGCCCAGCCAGACCACCTCGCCCGCGTAGTCGGTTCCCCTCAATGTCGCCATCGCCTGCCCCCGTTGCCTCCGGTTCCGAGGCTGCCCTAGCACATCCCCGGCGCGCGCAGAACGAAGAACAGCCGTCGGAACGGGAAAAGCACCGATCCGTCCGGCAACGGCGGGTAAACGTCCAAAGCCGCGGCATCGTAGCGGCGGCAAAGCTCCGCCGCCTCGGCCCCGGTCAGCACCTCCAGCACCGGGCGCGCGAAGGTGGAACTGGTGAACAGCCGCACCGGATGCCCCTCGGGCGCCGGCGCCAGACGCTGGAAATACTCGGTCTCCCAGATCTCCACCTCGCCCAGCGGCGACAGGATGCGGAAATAGTCGGCAGGCTCCAGAATCCGCGGCGCGCTGGCGGGGTCGAAGCGGCCGGGGAAATGCCGCGCCGCCAGATCGTGCCACAGCCGGTGCGAGGGGGCGTCGTTCTGATGCGGCATCTGCACCGCCAGCACGCCGCCGGGGACCAGCAGCCCGGCCAGCCGCGGCAGCAGGGTCTGATGATCGGGCAGCCAGTGCAGCACCGCATTGGCATAGATCAGCGCCAGCGGCGCCTCGGGCACCCAGCTGGCCGCATCCGCCCGGATCAGCGCCGCATAGGCACCGGTCGCCTCCGCCTTGGCCAGCATGGCGGCAGAGCTGTCCAGGCCGATCAGCCGGCGATCCGGGAACCGGTCCCGCAGCAGGGCACCGGCCACGCCGGCGCCACAGCCCAGATCGCAGAGCGGCCCCGGCGGCAGCGCGCCGATGCGGGCGGCGAGGTCGAGCGCCGGTTGCAGGCGCACATCCCGAAACCGGGCATAGAGATCGGGGTTCCAGTCTGGCGCGGACATCGCGGGCACTCCGGCGAAAGGGGGATTCACCCGAACGGCATACAATGGTATACAAATTGCCCGCAACGAAAAACGGCCGGGGAATACCCGGCCGCTTCAGTCAGTCGCACGCTCCGCTCAGGCGCTCGGCTCAGGCTCCATCCTGCCATCGGTCGGCGGGGTCTTGGGCCGGGTCTTCGGGATCGCGGTGACGCTGGCGGCGCCGCCCTTGTCGGCTTGGCCCGCGCCGCCGTCATCGACGTTCGGCGGCTCGCCGTTCATCACCCGCTTGATCTCGTCGCCGGTCAGGGTCTCGTATTCCAGCAGGCCCTGCGCCAGCCGTTCCCATTCCTCGCGCTTCTCGGTCAGGATCTGCACCGCGCGCTCATAGCCGTTCTGGATGAAGCTGCGCACCTCTTCCTCGATCAGCTCCTTGGTATGGGCCGAGACCGAGAACCCGCCGGTGTTGCCGCTGTAGCCCTCATGCGCCTCGGCATAGTCGATGTTGCCGACCTTGTCCGACATGCCCCAGCGCAGCACCATGGCACGCGCCAGCTGGCTGGCCTGCTGGATGTCGCCCGCCGGCCCGTTCGAGACATGGTTTTCGCCGTATTTCATGATCTCGGCGGCCTTGCCGGCCATGGTCATCGCCAGCTTCTGCTCGCATTCGTCCTTGTGCCAGTTCAGCCGGTCCATCTCGGGCAGGGAGACCACCATGCCCAGCGCACCGCCGCGCGGGATGATCGTCGCCTTGTAGACCGGATCGCACATCGGCAGCGACAGACCCACCACCGCATGGCCGGCCTCGTGATAGGCGGTCTTTTCCTTCTGGTCCTGGGTCAGCACCATCGACCGGCGCTCGGCCCCCATCATCACCTTGTCCTTGGCGCTCTCGAAGTCTTCCATGGTGACGAAGCGGCGGCCGACGCGGGCGGCCATCAGCGCGGCCTCATTCACCAGGTTGGCCAGATCGGCGCCCGAGAAGCCCGGCGTGCCGCGCGCGATGATGCGCAGGTCGACATCGGGGCCAAGCGGGGTCTTGCGGGCATGCACGCCCAGGATCTTCTCACGCCCCTTGATGTCGGGGTTGCCGACGGTGACCTGACGGTCGAACCGGCCCGGACGCAGCAGCGCGGGGTCCAGAACGTCCTTGCGGTTGGTCGCGGCGATGATGATCACGCCCTCGTTGGCCTCGAACCCGTCCATCTCGACCAGAAGCTGGTTCAGCGTCTGTTCGCGTTCGTCATTGCCACCGCCATAACCGGCGCCACGATGGCGGCCGACAGCATCGATTTCGTCGATGAAGACGATGCAGGGCGCGTTCTTCTTGG